>NZ_JBXWIV010000013.1:0-77330 GCF_058197955.1 Janibacter sp. CoH_79_TC_3 | reverse complement strand
TTATAGTGGCGGTAACCATGGCGCTAAACAATCTGTTAGTTCGTAAACTTCCACAACATCATACTGTCTATCAAACTCTACTTTTGACCAATTTATTAGGAATCCCATTTGCGCTTGGTTTGGCTATTTGGGAAGGACAGCCATTTGATTGGCGCTCATTGATTACGGCCGCCAGTTCAAATGTATTTATTTTGATTTATGCGGGTATATGCGTACAGGTGTACCGACACATTGAAGCATACAAAGTCTCTAGTGCGGAATACTCAGGTTTACTAGGGGCGGTGGTGGTTGGAATCATATGGTTTAACGAAGTACCAAATATGACTTTGTTAATAGGTTCTGCGCTGATTATCCTACCTTTGATATGGCTAGCTACTCTCGAATCTATGAGGCTTAGACAAAAAACTGGGTAGGATAATAGCTTTTAAAACCTAATCAAGCTGATGTGCCATAAATAATAAGAAATAATAAAAGTTATGAATCAGACTAAAATGTTATTTAACGTTTACATCGGTTCATGCTTGACGAAACTGTAGATTACTTGTTAGACACTATAATAAGTCGGTTGCATGATTAAAAACTTCCAAGTTGGTTCTTATGTATCTAATAGTATCGTGTCTATAAAAAAGACAAACTGTTATTTAAAATACCTCAACTATTCAGCTGTTAGCCCTGCTTTAACACCCGATAGACCGTAGCCACCCCAACACCAACCGCCTTAGCAATCTCCTCTTTCGTCATATTGTTTTGACTGGCTAATTCTTTAATACGATTGTGTTTCGTTGTATTAGGCTTCTTACCAGTGGGCTTATAACCACTGTTCGCCAACCCCTGCTTAATACGCTCTCTACGCTTATCGTTATCAAGCTTTGCCATCGTTGCTAATAAGTCGATCAGCATATGGTTAATCACTGTTAGGATCTCACCTGTCATGCCTTTACTTACCGTATGCGTAGTTGGTAGATCAGCCACCACCAATCGCAAACCCTTGTCTTTGATGCGCTGCTTTAGAATTGCAAAATCATCTTGAGATAGCCTGCTTAATCTGTCCACGCTTTCAACCAGCAGAATATCGCCTTGATCAGCGTCCTTTAATAGCTTAGCTAATACTGGCCTATCGAGCTTTGTACCACTGAAATGCTCAACGTACTCAACAAGGTTATCGTTATAGCTTTGGCTAAAGCTAATCAAGTCAGACAAGGCTCTCTTAGCGTCTTGATCCTTAGTGCTGGCTCTCACATAAATACGAACGGTCATAACGCCACCTATATTATTTAGACTTATAAATTAATGTCCATTGATAATATCATGATATTAATATCATTTAATAATAGAAATAAGTCTAATGATAGATAGAGTATCGTTTAGAGGTTTTATTTTTTAGGTATAGTCTATTGATAGACTTTTAAGCCAATGAGTCTTTACGAACAGGTTTGTACATTCATGCCTTTAAACTTTATAATGCTCAATAAAATCATGAGGTAAAATGTGTTGTGATCACGGGCCAATAAGAAATTACCTCATGAGAAAAGTATACAGTCCAATTAAGGTTATTGAATGAGACAATATCTAGATTTATGTCAACGTATAGTTGATGAAGGCGTATGGGTCGAAAATGAACGGACTGGAAAGCGCTGCTTAACCGTTATTAATGCTGATTTAGAATACAACGTAGGCGCTAATGAGTTTCCTTTAGTGACTACTCGAAAGAGCTATTGGAAAACGGCTATCGCAGAGTTATTGGGGTATCTACGTGGTTATGATAGCGCAGCTCAGTTTCGAGCTATTGGATGCAATACATGGAGTGCCAATGCCAATGAAAATGAAGCTTGGTTAGCTAATCCTTATCGTAAAGGTGAGGATGATATGGGCCGAGTATATGGTGTACAGGGACGGAGGTGGCGTAACTCAGTAGGAGAGGAGTTTGACCAGCTTCGTAAGATTTATGATAACTTGCGGAACGGTATTGATGATCGAGGTGAAATCCTAACTTTCTATAATCCAGGTGAGTTCCATATGGGATGTTTGCGTCCTTGTATGCATACCCATACGTTTTCATTGTTAGGAGGAAAGCTTTATTTAACTTCATCCCAGCGCTCCTGTGATGTGCCATTAGGTCAAAATTTCAATCAAGTCCAGGTTTTTACTTTATTGGCTTTAATGGCTCAAATTACGGGGCATGAGGCTGGAAAAGCTTATCACAAGATTGTAAATGCACATATATATGAAGACCAATTAGAGTTAATGCGTGATGTGCAATTAAAACGCGAACCGTATCCAGCCCCTAAACTTCACATTAACCCTGAAATTAAGTCTCTCGAAGATATTGAAACATGGGTAACATTGGACGACTTTGAGGTTGAAGGATACCAGTATCATCAGTCTATTGCGTATCCATTCTCAGTTTGATATAAATATAAGGTAAAAGTTGAGAAAGGTTATAAATTTCTGTTAAGCATAAAGTATTAATATATGTGATTTATGCTATAGGGTATATGTTTATTAGCTAAGCTCTCGCTGGCTTTTAATTAAAAGGCAATTAAATTTATACTTTTTATAGCACAGGTAGTTTTCGATAGACTAGTGCATCAGCTGGTTCGATGTTACATCTTCTAAAGCTAACATTTTTCTCAATTTTTTAATCTCTTGTTTAGCTTCTGATAGTGACCTCTTATCTGTGTCAGATAGTGTCTTATAGTAATCTCGTGACTCTCTCATTTTTTGTAACCGTTTATCTGAATGTTGAGCGACACGTTTCATATTTTGATGTTCATTAAACCAGTAAACAGTCTCATTTTGTGCTCGACTTAGCTTTGCTTCAAGTGCATTTTTTACATCGGTAGTGCTTAAATGTACTTGTTTTTCATGTGATTTCTCTTTAGTCTTTCGGGCCTCTCTGATCTGTTTTAGCTTTTGGACAGGCCAAACTCTGTTTGAGATGGTGTTCCGATGAATACCAGTCATTTCTGAAAGTTGTGCTATAGTGGCTTTCAACTTCTTGTTGCCTTCAATGTCTGATAACGCCTTTTTCAATGACAATGTGTTTGCTTCATAATCATCGCTATTCTTTTGGTCATAAGCATTCATAGTTCAACTTCCTCACCAAGATTTTCCAATACCATTCTGGCTTCGTTCATTGCTGCTAGAATTTGCTCCCGATTGTGTGAATATTCTGGCTTGTTGAGATTGACCTTATTTAACGTATAAACTTCACGCCATTTAGGAGCATGTTTAATAGTTACAACGGCTTGTTTGCATCGAGCTGGGTTGCAACGTAGTGAACCAATACATGGTAGGCTTGAGTCATATTCTTCCGCTCTACCACCATAGCAGAGTCCTTGTCCCATATAGACCATGGCAACCCCTTGATCTACCATAGCCTCATACACTTCCTCTTCCGTATAGCCTTCAGCTATATATCCACTAAACGTCTTGATCAGACCTTTTTTATGCTCATTCGCTTTACCACCATAATATATGCCATTTGGATTATGGGCAGTTTTAATAGCCTCTAATTCAGCTGCTCGACGTAGTGATTTTTTATCACCTTTTCGATTCCCATCTTTTGACAGCAATTCACCTATATCACCATAACCCAGCGTTACTGTTGAAGTAGAGCCAGTAGATGTATATTTGGATATACTCTCTACAAAATGCTTCAGTTGAAATGATATTAGAGGTAGACCCACTTCAGCCTTAAACAATTGATATGTTAACGTGTGTCTTAGCATGTAGGGGTTGAACTTTATTTCATCAGCAGTGCTTTCACCCAATAGCTTACTAATAAAATTATTCATCTGATAAATAATGCCAGTACTACCCATTGCCTGAGGAAGGCAATTTGGCTTAACAGTATCTACATTAGAAACTAAATAAGGTGAAACTTTAATTTTTGAAATATATGAAGCTGCTAATATTGCATCTTGAACAATCGGTATAGCTACCCATCTGTCGTCAAACAAACCCGTACTACTCTCATCCTTATGTTTTTTGACCGTACTTTCAATCAGCCAAACGCCATCACTTTGAACTAAGCATGAACAATCCTGAACTTTTACTTCTGATAGTTCAGATGGTCTCATACCTGTATACTGACCTACTAAATACATGCATGCATACGCCACGAGGTTAAAGTATTCTCTAAGATTATCTAGCTTATAACCACGTTCCCATAACTTCTCACGCAAAGTCCGTCCACCCATGACATGAGAATGTTTGTTGAGCATCCAATTATAGGGTTCCACTATATTTGTAACGAAACTCGCAGAATAACCTTTAGTTCCTAGTCTAATAGCAATATACCCATTTAGAATTTCATGAGTGACTTGTTCTTGATCAGCCCATGACAAATAGTCGCTTGTATTGAAACGCTCTAAAGAGCTGACATCAGATATTTTTTCTTCAGCCCCTATAGCACTTAAAAAGTCAACTATAATAAAAGAAGCTATCTTTGACAGAGTTTCAAATACTAGATCTGGCAGTACTTGTTCTTTTTTCGAAGTATTAATATTAGCAAGTCTCTTCCATTTCAGGCTATTTAACTCTACATAAGCGATAGGCTTTTCAAATACATACTTAACAGAAGCTGGACTGCGTAGATATTTGAAAAATCTATCTAGCTCTACACCTTTTACGCGATCGTAGTTTTTAGCGGCTTTGTAATATAGGTCGGGTGTTATATCGGATAATGTTCTGATCCTTTCCTGAACGAACGCGGAGCCTAGATCATAAGACGCTTGTCTGAATATTTCATTGATAAATGTTAAACCGCTTTCAAAAATCGGAATCAAGGAGTTAGCTTTTAATGTTTTTTTTGATCGACTTTTACCATCTTTTTTCTGAAGCTTAAAAATTGAATTGTTGAGCAAAGCCAACTCAAATATAATTTTCATTTCTATCAAAACGAATACCGGAATATCTGTATATTTTGAAAAAATAATGCGGAGCTTTGGACCCTGAACATTTCTTGCAGCATTAGGATAATCTTTATTAAAATCCCAAATGCCGTCAGAAAATTTTGATAATTTTGATACAGGTTTGTCTATAAGAGACGTCATATACTCTATATCATCTGCGTGCTTATGCTGGAAATACTCTTTATTTTGATCTTTCGTAAGGTCTAAAGCATCTAAAATATAGGAACGATGTTCTACAAAACCTGTTAGTACATTTAACTTTGTTTCATAGTCCATTAAATCACCCCATCAACTAGTGTTGTTGTTTCAATATACTCTGCTAGACGTCTTCCATCTTCTAACTCCTTTAAAGAAAAATCAGAAAGTTCTGGGTCTGTAATGCCTTTTATTATTTCCATATTCTCTGAAATGACATGCCCATAAGGGGTGTCCATAACGCGAGTGTGCTCTGTCAAAAGCGTATAGTCACGCTTCATTGCAAAGATTTCAGGGAGGTTTTTGGCTGTAATAATGACATTGTCACAACCCAAACACTTATTGTATTGTGAGCATGGAGTACCAGGAATATAGGACGAAAGGTTTTTTACAAAATCTGGAGGGTCGAAAATATTTCTACATTCTGCTAAAGGGGTATGGAAGGTTATTGCTAATTCGTTATTATCTCTAATTTGTACTTCTTGTGGTACTTCTTGGATTTTTTTATTCAAAGTAGATTGATGTATTTCTTTTAGTTTATCGTTTATCTTTACTCTACTTACCGTATTGAAGTCAAAAGAGTCGAGGTAACCAATAGTCGTTTGGATTGAGGAGTGCCCTAACATGAGCTGAATTTCGCGTAAAGTCACTCCACCGTCTAACATCTCACTAACAAAGGTTGGTCTAAACCGACTTATATTAAGAGTTAGCGGCTCTCCTGCATCATTTTTTAAATTATATTTCTCAACAAACCTAGACAAACTATTTCCCAATGCTTTTGCCTTTCTTTCTTCATTTCCTAATATTGGAGACACTCTGCCGTGCTTCTTTGTACTATCTGACTGATAGATGAACAACCTATCTTTAAAAGCGTCATCTTCAATGTCTTGTCGAAAACCACTCGTCAATTGGACTAACTCTTCAAAAATAACTTTTATTGACTTAGCTTGAGATGATGTAAGCCATGTCAGTTCTGCATTAAAAAGATCAAGGTGGTATTCTTTATGACCATTAGACCGTTCTTTCCAATATCTAAGACATGGCCGTGATGTTGCTGGGTGGGAGTCTACGTAATCGTTTATATCAAGAGAAAGTAAAGGATTTGCATTTAAACCAGTAATTTGAGCAAGCCTTAAAACGTAAGGCGTTAGTGTATTTATGTTTATCATTGGGGTAACACCCCATTCGTCATATATCTCAATCAGACCATTGTCTGAATTGGCTATAATTCTTAAGAAAGCTTTCTCGATAGGTGATTTCGCTGTATTATGATGGACTGGCTTACACATCAAAGGGTTTTCAAATAGCCATCGTGCATTCTCGAGCGTTGAGAGACCTTTTATTATAAAACCTTTTTTATTTAAAGGATTTTCGCCTACACCCATTTTATTATAGGGTATAAGGGTTTTTCTAGATTCACTCAGTTCTTTTTCAATAGCATCTAATATTTGGATGCGTTCGTTCATTGTAAATGGTTTGTTAGCATCAGTTTCTCTACTTGTAAAAAATCCATTTATATCGAAAAAACTATATTCTATATCACGTATTTGAGTTAGCCGAACCAATGCTCTACGTACTGAACTCAAAACTGTATTTGCATGATGGCTTGATATTTCTTTATTTATTATCTTGTGCTCTAAATATTTCCGATATCTAGATAGGAGATGCTCATCAAAATATTCTATGATACTGAGAGGTCCATTTCCGTATAATTTAGATAAGAATTTTATAAATAAATTACTCGCAACTCTATAATTCTCCTTTCCTGATTCTGAAGGTACAGTTTTACTGCTCGAAGCAAATAGTTGCTCAACTTGAATAAAAGGTTCTACTTCTGAAGGGTCAATAAAGTCGCTTTTAGTATTCAATTCTCCTAGTGCTAGTCTATTAAAACGTTCTTGCTGATTCTCATTAATTTCTTCTCTACAATTGTCTTTTATATATATTCGTTCAGCAACACTCTTATAGTTAGGATCTATTACTCCAAGTTCCTTTAGATCCTGATGGATTAAATCAAAAGCATCTTT
Organism: Janibacter sp. CoH_79_TC_3; assembly: GCF_058197955.1. Taxonomy (NCBI): domain Bacteria; kingdom Bacillati; phylum Actinomycetota; class Actinomycetes; order Micrococcales; family Intrasporangiaceae; genus Janibacter; species Janibacter sp. CoH_79_TC_3. The sequence goes on along the minus strand of NZ_JBXWIV010000013.1, from coordinate 70,192 downwards.
AACAACATTAAATTTTAAGGAGCTGGTTTTTATAGGGAACTGTCCTGAAGGTATTTTCCCAATTGAAATCTTATTGCCAAAAATAGGTAATGTATGCTTTTCTTCTTCAGATAGCTGTCTGTACCAGTTTAATAGTTTCCTCCTGTTTTCGATGCCAGCAGCTTCATAGCTTTCATCTGGCAGCACTAGAATCCCTTCTTCAATCATCTTCTCAATTAAACGATTTGTAAGAGCCCTGTGTTTCTGTGCAATAGAGTATGGGATACCTACAGCCTTTTGAATATACTGAACATATACACCGAAACCTAAAGTACTATCAGACTTACTGATTGGTACTTCCCACAGCGCTTCTGTATCTCCAACTATTTTCGATACCCACTCTAAGATAGCAGATTCGTCGTCTCTAATGGAACGCTTTCTTGACTCGCCTGTATTAAAATCAGCACTTATAATTCCCAGTTTAAGGAGATTCTCATGAATCTCATCGATTGTTTTTGCTATCAATTCATATTGAGTTGCTAAATAATACCAGTAGCCCTGCTCGCGTCCTATTGATTTGAAGCAGATATTGTTTATAGATTTAGTCAAACGAGGAAGGTTTTTCTTGTCATCAAAACTTAAGTTGCTATACCAATATAATATTTTCGGTCGAGTTATATTTTCTATACTAGAGGCTCCTTTTATGACAACTTTCATCTCAGCCATTTTCTCTATCAATGGAAGAGTGAGATGCTTTCGTGCAGTAGCTTCATTGATCGTGATAGATGTCTTTTCAGCTAAAAATTTAGACGTGATATTGACGCCCCAAGGGGCGTTTAAATGGCTGTTAAGTGGTATGGCTAAGAGTTGGTTTGGACTCTTTAATAAGCCTTCTACCCATGTACTTACCAATTGATCAGTGGCTCTTCCATCCCTTTTCATTTGATGTCCTTAATGCCAATTTTTAATTGTGTCTGTTCAGATAAGCGCCTCATCTTCTCAGCTCTAGTTAGTAAGTCACCATTCTCGTCACACATACTGTTATAGATGTCATGAGGAATGTCTGTATACATATGAGTAGTATTAATTTGGTTGTGTCCTAGATTTTTTTGGACAATAACGAGTCGATCTAAATAATCGGCTCCTAAATCATTTGACTGTAATATCGCATAAGCGTAGCCATGCCGTAGCTTATGTGGTGAGATCATTAGATTGAGTCGACCGTGCTTGATTGCGCGTTTACTGACACGTTCAAGTAGCTTATTGATCGAGCTTGGAGTATAGGGAGTGCCTTTGGCATTAAAGAACGCTGGTGTTTCAGATGGTTTTAAATATTTACGAGCATATTTTTTATACAAGGGAGATGCGTGATATTTTTGCACACGTTTGATAGTTGCTGAGCTAATTAGAGTCCAGCGTGGTTTAATCTGATTACCACGACCTTTACTTCCTTTTACTTTTAAAGGTACATAGTTGGCATGAATAGGCTGATCGGTATTGGAGGAAATAAAGCTTTCAGAATTAAATCTACTAGTATCTTGAAAGTCCTGGAGAGTAACTCGAGGTAGCTCTGAACGACGTAAGCCAGAGTCATATAGAAATTGCAGTAAAACTCTTTCTCGTTCTGAATTAGTAGATTCGATCAAAATGAAAAGGTCATCAAGACTACACGAGTTAATTTGTGTTCTCTTCGGTACTTTTGACAGATACCCATTACTATATGGGTTGTCTTCTCTAAGCGGTTCACGATCTTCTGTAGGGCTACAAAGGTATTCAATGAAAGCACGTATCGTAGCATCGCGGTTCCTAACAGTAGATGAGCTTTTATTATCCTCACTAATTAAGAACGTTAGGTACTCTTGAATCACATATCCTGGAACTGTAATGAACACCTCATCAGACTCATTATTATCGTATTCTGGGCGAGTACGAATGTAGTTCAAGAAATAAGTTAGGTTTTTACCGTATGTAGCGGCTGATTTATAGGATATTTTTTCATGATTAGAATGATACGATAAGTACTCAGAGATAATAGGAAGGATCTTACCATTGTCATCAAATACACCGACTCCATTAACCTTAACTATTTGATCCAAAGATAAGTTTAGAGTCTTACTGATTAAACAAGACTCTGATAAATCTAGTTCTATATCGGTACAAACTTTAATATCCATAATATCTGCCACATCGATCTAAAAGCTGAAGTATGGATACTATTATATATGTTTCATTGCTCCATACTGTGAATTCCTATTATAGGGGGATAATAAAAATAAATCCGCTGAGCGCTGATAGAGCTGGCATGACAGTTTATTGTCGGCCACAAAAAACTGAAATAAGGTATGACAAGGTGGCAAAGCAACTTGCTCCGCTTCAGCGGGATTCCAGCCAGAAACGATTAAGCGTCGTGAATTGGGATTATTCTTTATTTGCTCAATGACTTGGCTGATTTGATCGATACCATCGTTATTGTAGATACCGTTTTCATCTTTGGTCGCGCCATAATTGCGCCATTGATGACCATAAACTGGCCCTAAATCACCAGCAGAACGGTTAAAGCGCGCCGTTTGCTCTGCCGTTGCCCATTCATTCCAAATACGCACGCCATTTTCTTGTAAATAATCGACATGAGTGCTGCCACTTAAAAACCAAAATAGCTCATAGACGATAGATTTAAAATGGACTTTTTTGGTAGTTAGTAAGGGAAATCCATCTGCCAAGTCAAAACGTAGCTGCGCGCCAAAGTGGCTTAGCGTACCGGTGCCAGTACGATCGCCTTTTTCGGTACCATGACTAAGGACGTGTTGTAGCAAGTCTAAATAGGCTTGCTCATTTTTACTGTTGTGGTAATGACTGCTCATAAAATTGCTCTTTTACGCTGTTAAAACGTATCTTTAATATAATTCTTTATATCGCTGTTAATAAAGACATTGATGCTAAGTAAGGGCTAATAAGCTGACTGCTTACCCCAATCATAAATACCGCGCTTATAAGCATAAATCAGCATGATTAAGCCGGCGATAATCATCGGTGCACTTAAGAGCTGCCCTTTGGTCATCCAGCCTAATAAGATAAATCCTTGGTCAGCGTCTGGCTGACGGAAGAACTCGATGATAAAGCGGCTGATACCGTAGCCTAATAAGAACACCGCAGATGCTGCCATACGTGGGCGCGGTTTTGATGAATACCACCATAAAAAGATAAATAGCAGCAGACCTTCGGCAAAGGCTTCGTATAGCTGTGATGGGTGGCGCGGTAGTAAATACTGCCCATTTACCTCAAGCATTAACTCTTGTAGCTCAGGATTGGTTTGCAGTTGTTGCGTATCAAAGGCAGCGGCTTGCGGGAAATATGTCAGCCAGTTGTAGCCACCGTCTGAGACGCGGCCCCATAGCTCACCATTGATATAGTTACCGATGCGACCGAATAATAAGCCAGTCGGCACGCAAGGCACGATAAAATCGAACACTTGAAAAGTGGTCTTCTTATATTTACGCGCAAAGAACCACATACCTAGCATGACGCCGATAAAACCGCCGTGGAAAGACATACCGCCTTCCCAAACTCGTAGCAAATACGCAGGATTCTGCAAAAGCTCACCGAACTGATAAAACAGCACATAGCCGATACGACCGCCTAAAATGACGCCAAGCGCCCCATAAAAGACCAAGTCAGAGACCATATCGGTGGTCCAATTGTCGCGTTTGGTGCTGCGATACCAAGCCAGACCATAAGCGGCGGCAAATGCTAGCAAATACATTAGGCCATACCAGTGCACTTCCACTGGTCCCAAAGATAGCGCTACGGGATCATACTGAGGGTGAATCATCATAAGAGAATCATATTATTGATAATGGAATGTAGCTCATAATAGCAAAATTCATCCCTTGGGAATACTATGATAAATAAATGGATAAATGAATGGTTCATTGAATGAATAGCAAAGCGCCGTAAAAACCGATAAGATGAAAAAAAAGCGCTTCAATTTCTAAGGAACCTTTATGCAGCCATATTTATCGACATTATCCGTGCTAGGTGTAGTAGCTTCAGGCTTAACGCTGTGGGTTCCTATAAATGCCCAGGCCGCGATTAGCAATATTGAGAACATCACTATTTACCAAGGCTTAGCCAGTGTAACGCGTACTTTGCCAATTAGCGGTAGCGGCGAGCAGACACTGGTTTTTTCTTGCTTATCGCCAACCATCGAACCAGATAGTATCAGTGTTCAAGCATTGGGCAATGTCAATGTTGGCGAAGTCAGTATCGAAACGTTGAGCGCTGAGCAAGCGTCGCAGTGTCAATATGGCCAGTATCAAGGCGACGCCAAAGTACAGAACCAAAAAAATAATCTTGCCGATATCAGTGCTGAATTAGAAGCAGCGCGTTTAACCAAAGCTTATTTGCAAAATTTGACCAAGGTCACGCAAATCAATACGACTGCCACCCTTGCCAATAATGCACGCGATTTAGAGACGCAAGCGGCCAGTATTAATAAAAGAATTGTCGAGCTACAACAGCGAGAGGCGCAAGCGAAAGATGCGCTGAATCAGCTTCTGGCGGGCAGTACTACCTCAAAACAGAATAGTGTGACCCAAGTCAGTGTACGTACCGCCAGTCGTACGCCAAGTACCGTTAAACTGCATTATCAGGTGCGCGGTGCCAGTTGGGAGCCGACTTATCAAGCTCGCTTAAATACAGACAGCAAGCAGCTTAATATCACCGCCTCTGCCGTCATCGCCCAACAAACGGGAGAGAACTGGAGTAATGTGCCAGTTATTTTAAGCACCGTTAATCCCAATCAAACGACCACCAGTCAGCTGCCCAGAGTCGAGCGTTTGTCATTGTATGAAGAAGAGCAAGCTAAGTTAAGCCGTTATGCATCGCCTATGATGGAGGCAGCTCCAATAGTCGTTTCTGCGCGAGACAGTTATGGCGGCGGTGCATCGGGAGAAAGTATGCCACCGCTACCGAGCTTTACGGTGAGCAGTCAAAATAAAAATGGTATCACTGAGTATCGCCTGCCGCAGCGTGTCAGTATTCCTAGTGATGGCAGGCGCGTACGCACTATTATCGATGAACAATCTGGCACTAGTAAGCTATGGCTACGCAGCACGCCTAGTGCCGAGACTGCCGCTTATTGGTATGCGTCTGCGCCATTTTTGACACCGGCTTGGGCAGATGGCTCGTTGCAACTGTACCGCGACGATAATTATGTTGGTCAGTCGCGCTATGATTACCAGAGCCTAAAAGAGCAGGGTATTGGTTTTGGTGTTGATCCGAGCCTACTTGTGAAACAGCTGACTGATGAAGATAAAAAAGGTGATAAAGGCGTGTTTAACCGTCAACAAACCAAAACCATCACCCAAGCTTATCAGTTTACCAATCAGCACAATCGTAGCGTGCGCTTGCAAGTGTTAGGTGCAGAGCCTGTGAGTAGTGATGACAGTATTAAGGTAAGCGCAACACATACACCAGTGATTAGCACAAAAGATTGGAATGATAATAAAGGTATGGTCGCGTGGGAGTTTGATTTACCAAGTAAAAAATCTCAGGTAGTGCAGTCGACGTATAAAATCAGTTACCCTGCGGATAAACAGTTAAATACCAATTAATAGTAAATAATAAGTAGCTTTGAATACTAAATCATAGCCACATGCTAAATAAGAAACCCATACTAATCATATAAAAGGAAAATTATGTGTATCGTCGCCATTGCTTGGCAGTTATTTGATGAACTGCCTTTGGTGTTACTGTCCAATCGTGACGAGTTTTTGCAGCGTCCGACAGAGCCACTACATCAGTGGTCAGATAAGCCTGTTTATGCAGGACGCGATAAGCAAAGCGGCGGTACGTGGCTGGGTATTCACCAACAGCAGCAGAAGGGTTTTTATAAACAAAACGGACGTTGGGCGGCGGTATTGAACTTTCGCGATGGCGTACAGGCAGGTAACGATGAACGCTCACGTGGTGAATTGGTCACGGATTTCTTGACCAGTAGTTTAAGCCCGATGGACTTTGCGCGACAAATCAGCTTACAAGATTATGCAGGCTTCAATCTTATTATTGGTGATGCGGCGCAAGCGGTAATTGTTAATAATCGTGGTCATGCGCCGACACCATTATATGCAGGATTGTACGTGCTATCTAATGGTCAACCAGAAGAGGCTTGGTTTAAGACCGAACGTCTGCGTGGTCGATTACGTCAGGAAGTTTTGCCACTAATTAGCGAAAATAGTGATTTTAAATACTGGCAAGACGCAGCTTTTAATGTTCTATCTGATAGCACACCAGCGCCAAGGGATGCGCTGCCAGAGACTGGCGTACCTATTGAAATAGAACAAGCTTTGTCTTCGATCTATATTGCGCCTACTTCTTTAACCAATCTTGAGAAAAGTCTACCTACTTATGGTACCCGTACTCAAAGTATTTTAACGTTGAGTCATAAAAGTAACAATCCTTCGCAGTCTACCGAATCACAAACGACTCATTATGCTCACTTAGACAGTCGAGAATACCAACACAATATGAGCGAATAACTTATGAATATTTCGTCGATCTTTATTTATGCTCAATGATACTTAATATAAGAGATTCTGTGCTCAGTATTTAGCACTATGTGATGGACAATCATTAATTCCATAATTTAATTGTGGATTTTTCTTTAGGTTACTACTATTATATTAATAATATGGATTATTCTGAATATAATCATTGCTAAATCTAATGTGGATTAAGTAAATATTGACAACACAAGGAGTGTGACATGACTATGATGAAATCACTAATATTTATTGAGCCAGGTAAAATTGAGATTGTAGAGAAAAAGATTCCTGATGTAGGACCGAATGATGCGCTCTTAAAAATTACGACAACCACGATTTGTGGTACCGATATCCATATTTTTAAAGGTGAGTATCCTGTTGCCAAAGGACTAACGATTGGTCATGAGCCGGTAGGTATTATCGAAAAATTAGGCTCGGCGGTACAAGGCTATAAGGAAGGACAACGAGTGATCGCTGGTGCCATTTGTCCAAGCTTTAGCTCATACGCCTGTCAAGATGGCTTTCCATCACAAGATGGCGGCTACATTCAGCCAGACGGTAGTTGCGCTTGCCATGGCTATAAAGCAACGGGTGGTTGGCGTTTTGGTAACATCATTGATGGCACACAAGCAGAGTACGTTCTAGTGCCAGATGCACAGGCCAATCTTGCGCCTGTACCAGATGGACTGACTGATGAGCAAGTGCTGATGTGTCCTGACATTATGTCGACAGGTTTCAAGGGTGCAGAAAACGCTAATATTCAGATCGGTGATGTTGTCGCTATCTTTGCACAAGGTCCTATTGGCTTATGTGCTACTGCTGGGGCAAGGCTCAAAGGTGCGTCACTGATTATTGCTGTTGATGGTAACAATCAGCGTCTAGCGATGGCGAAGAAATTAGGAGCGGACATTACACTTAATTTCACAGAAGTTGATGTGGTTGATGAAATCATGAAAATCACTGGTGGGCGTGGCGTCGATAGTAGTATCGAAGCATTAGGTTTGCAAGCTACCTTTAATCAATGCATCAAGATATTAAAACCGGGTGGAACTTTTTCAAGTCTTGGCGTTTATTCTGAGGATTTAGTCATTCCAATAGCGAATTTCGCTGCTGGTCTTGGCGATCATACGATTCGAACAGCTCTATGTCCGGGCGGTAAAGAGCGTATGCGCCGTTTAATGAGTGTTATTGAGTCAGGTCGTGTGGATCTATCAGAGATGGTGACACATACTTATGCGCTAGACGATATTGTAGAAGCATATGATTTATTTATGCATCAGCGTGATGGCGTTTTAAAAATCGCTATCAAACCATAATTTTAGCCATTATAAATACGAAAAGCCTGTATCCAGTGATACAGGCCTTTTCATATTTACTATTAAGAAAGTAAATCTAACTATTTATTCCACCAACAAATGGTTGTTTTGTTCTGGAATAATCAGTTCTTGTTTAAGGGGTAATTCGCGCACCAATTCTTGCAAGGCGCGACGGTATACCCCGCGTTTAAAATGAATCACTTGTCCGAGTGGATACCAGTAGCTGACCCATTGCCAATGGTCAAATTCTGGTTTACCTTCATCAAAGCGGATATGTTGAGTATTCGGCTCATCTAAGCGCAGCAAAAACCATTTCTGTTTTTGCCCAATACACAAAGGATACTGCCCATGACGCACATAGCGTTTCGGCAGGCGGTAGCGCAACCAATCTTGCGTGACCGCCAGTAGATCCACGTGACGTGGATGTAAACCGACCTCTTCCCAGAGCTCGCGATACATCGCATCCATCGGCGTCTCCCCGCGGTCAATGCCGCCTTGAGGGAACTGCCAAGCGTTGTGACCAATACGTTTTGCCCACAGAACCTGCCCTTGTGTATTTGCCAAGATGATGCCGACATTGGCGCGAAAGCCGTCTGCATCTATCATGACTAAACCCTTTTAAAATTTTAAAAATAGCTTATTTCGACAAGGTACAGTGACAATAATCATAGTTATTATAGGGTGATTGTTATCGGTGCCATGACAAAATAAGATTCATTACCGTTATTAAACCAAGAAACAACCCAAATGTGTAACAGTATTTTGCTATAAAATGTTTCACAAGATTAATGCTTTAAAATCAGTGGTTTATAGGCAGACTTTTGTAAGTTATTTTTGCTAGATTTTATACAAATAATAATTTTGAATAATGCTATCAAGATAAATACTTAACAATCAGATTCGGTGTGAAATGGTATTTTATAAAAAATAGACGCTAAAGCGTTCTATAAAAGTTTAACAACAGCAAGGCGTTATAAATCTCGTTTTGGCTTATGCTACACTAGCAAAAGAAGTTATTTTTCTAACAGATATTGTTTTTCAAAAAATAAAAAACCGTCAGCATACAAATTAAAAATCATGTGAATTAAGAAGCATGCGAATTCAAAATCGTACCAATTAAAACAAGGAATATTTAAGATGTCAGAGTCAAAAGCAAGTGTTACATGGCAAGAAAATAAAGCCTTTATGGGTGTGTCGCCATCAGGACATAACGTCCAAATCGATGCCGATAAAGAAAAAGGCGCCAGTCCAATGGAGCTGATTTTATTAGGGCTTGGTGGCTGTGCCAGTTATGATGTAGTGGCAATTTTACAAAAGTCGCGCCAAGAAGTGACTGACGTGCGTTGTGAGTTGACCGCTCAACGCGCCGAAACCGTGCCAGCGGTTTATACTGATATCCATATGCATTTTGTGGTGACGGGACAAGATGTCAAAGAAAGCCAAGTAGAAAAGGCAATAAAACTGTCTGCAGAAAAATACTGCTCAGCCAGTCGGATGCTGGTGCAGGGCGGGGTCAATGTGACTCACGATTTTGAAGTGATTGCCGGATAGGGAAGATTATACTAATGAGTCTATTCTTTGGGTTGATTCCCGATAGCGCAGCAGCAGGTATTTGGGCGATGGTGGTGGCAAGTTTGCTACCACTAGCGATGGCGCTGACGGCAAAAGCGATTGGCGGCTTTAATTTGGCTGATAATGCGCATCCGCGTGATTTTTTACAAGGGACAACGGGAGCTGCCGCGCGGGCTAATGCCGCACAACAAAACAGCTATGAGACTTTGCCCATATTTTTGGCCGCAGTATTGGTTGCAATGCTGTTTTTTGTACCACAATTGATTATTAATACCATCGCTTGGCTTTATGTGCTGATTCGTATTGGTTTTTGCGTGGCTTATATTACTAATTTAGCAACCTTTCGCTCTATTCTTTGGGTGCTGTCGATGGCTTGCTCATTGATGTTATTTTACTTAGCAATTCGGGTCAGTATGTAAACCGATTAGCCGGAGCGTGTTGTTGTAGAGCGCGCTATTAATAAAGCAGTGATTCATTAAGCGATGCTAGCTTGTAGCGCCTTGATAATCACTGCTTTATTTTTTTCTCGTTTAATACTGTCCCATACTATTTTTGCCTCGCTATAGCCTTTGGTCAGCATCGCCAACCACTGCTTATAACGACCGACTAAAACCACATTGCTTTTCGCCGCACCCTCTAAAAATTTAATCTGATGTTCAATCAAGTCTTGCCATAATAATGTTGTTGTATTTTCCAGATCATGATGGTCTTGATAAATTTGACGACTGACATTATCGAGTTGAGCAATCAAATCGGGACGGGTTACCGCGCCGCGCCCAAGCATTAAATGCGTCGTACCTGATTGCGCCATACAGTTTTGCGCCTGCTCACTACTCCAAATCTCACCATTAGCAATTACTGGAATATCTAGGGTATTAAAGTTTTGAATTTTATCCCAATAAGCGGGCGGTTTATAGCCTTGGGTTTTGGTCCGTGCATGAATGGTTAGCCAATCTGCACCGCTCGCAGCAATCGCAGCTTTGATATCATCCATGCGACTGCTATCGGTATAACCCAAGCGAATCTTAGCTGATACGGGAATATGATTGGGCACAGCTTGGCGTACGGAGCTGATAATGTCATACATCACTTCAGGCTCATCAAGCAACACTGAGCCACCGCGATGGCTATTGACCGTTTTGGCAGGACAACCAAAGTTTATATCAATAGCAGGCGCACCAAGCTCACAAGCGTAAGCGGCATTTTCTGCCATCAGCTGTGCTTCACTACCAAGTAGCTGAATATGAATTGGCGTACCAGAGGCCGTCTTAGCATCATGATGCAGTTCTGGCACATATTTATAAAATACATGCGAAGGTAAGACATTCTGAGTCACGCGAATAAATTCACTGACTGACCAATCATAAGGACGCCCCAAGTCTGCCGCAATTTGGGTTAGAATTTGGCGCATTAATGGATCGGTTAAGCCTTCCATAGGCGCGAGCAGACGAACGGGACTGGCAAATAATTGCTGTACGGTGTTTTGGCGTTCTTGCAGTGCTTGAGATAAAGAGGAAGTGTTAGACGGCTGGATGTTATTCATGGCTAATTATTCATTACATAAAGTGGAATAGTCGGGTATTGAGAAGATGATGAAAGGTTATTAAGTATTACCAAAAACGACCTTTTTACCGGTCTGCAATCCTGATATCAAATCTTTGATATTGTGAATGTCCAAATTACTTTGCGCACGCGTACAAGCCACATAGAGGAGACGCAGCTCTTCTGGACTGATTTTGACCGCATTGGTCGTCACATCATAATAAAAATCATCATCGAGCTGTACTTTGCCCCATTCAAGCCCTTTGGCTTTATGTGCGGTTGAGATGACATAATCGGCATTTTCAATACTGGATAAACTATTCACCGCTTGGCTGAGTACATTAGTACCATGATCATCGACCAATTTTACTAAGGTTTTTAGATCGCTGCCTTCATTGGTTTCAGAATATTCTTGTACATCACCCCAATTATAAAAATAGGCTAATTCGGGCACACCATATGCCGATTTGCCATTTTTTAAGTTTTCAGCTGCCTGACAGAATTTAAGCATACGATCAGTATCTGCTTGCAGAGCAACTCTATGACCGAGCTTTAAGCCCGTTAATAGTTGCGACATTGCAGCAGCATTGGTACGGCAGAGAATGGCGTCTTTTTTACTATGAACCATACCTTTTTCGGTAGAAGATTGCTTATTAGGATTGCCTTTTAAGGGAATATCTTCTTGCAGTGCTTTGAGCAAAGTATTGGCAATCTCAGCAATCGGTTCGCCAAAACGAAATGACTGAGTTAATAAAGTCTGCGGCAATGGCAGTTTTTTCATCGCATTAACCGCCCCGCGCCACTCATAGATCTGCTGATGGGCATCGCCAACGTAAATGACTTGCCGCGGCTGCTGGGTCAAAATACCCATCATCAAGGGATCAGCATCTTGCGCTTCATCAAATAAAATAAAGTCTGCTGGAATACTAGGCTTCGATAGTGCCCACAATTTAAGATAAATATCATGCCCGATACCAGCAGGATGGCGCGCATCAATCGACTGTAACCAGCGCTGCTCAACTGCAGGGTAAAGCATTTCACGCAGCTGCTCGGCATCAGAGTCATCGAGCCAGCTTGGAAATTCAATATGCCTTGGCGCAGGATAACTGGCGTGCGTACTACAAAAATTGCTCACCGCATCACTCACGAAGCGCGACAAGCGTGCTGGCGTAAGGGTGATATATTTATTGACCCCATCCATTTGCCGACGGACTTGTACCGGTTGTAAGCCCAAATCATCACCCAAACGCTTGGGTGAAAAACGCGGCAACGACAGTTTGGCGGTGATATCACGCGGTACGTGACGATAAGCGAGTGAGTGAAACGTCCGACAATCGACGTGACCGGGGAATTTCTGCCGCGCATCATTGGCAATTGCTTTGTTAAAGGCTAAATATAAACCGCGGCCACGCAAACGCTCACCGATTAATTTCAGCGTCGTCGTTTTCCCTGCGCCTGCATAAGCGACCACTTTAAATGACTTGTGATCCATCGCCATATTTAGCGCGTTCAGCTGCTCATCAGTGGGATCGCTCATATAAGCTGGCATAGATGCGGACATAATAAAGCTACCTAAAAAACTAGAGTGGGGGCAAAAATCACGGGGGTAAAAAAAGCCACTGCATAGACAATGGCTGACTAATTATAATGACGTTAATTGCAAAATATGTGCAATTAAATATGACAATAATAAAAATTCTAATAGAAAATAACGGTGGAAATAAGAAGGTTATATTAACAGATTAGCGTGTTGGCTGTTTTTGCAATAAGTGCCTGATAAGTAGAGTTATTCTTTCTTTAATCCTATATCGTTTGCCAAATCAAGGCTGCGCTCTTCTTTAATCAAAATTTTCGCTAAAAATAATCCCAGCTCAAACAACAACCACATCGGAATGGCGAGCATCAACATCGACACGCCATCAGGTGGTGTAACGATTGCAGCGACGGCAAAACAGCCAACGATAATATAACGGCGTTTGTCTTCTAAGCTCTGAATGGAGACGACACCCGCCAATATCAATAGTAAAGTGACAACCGGAATCTCAAATGTCAGCCCAAATACCATAAAGAGCTTGAGGGAAAAACTTAAATAACTGTCGATATCTGTCATTGGTAAGACATTCTGCGGCGCAAACATGATAAAGAACTTTAAAACGCCTTTCAGTACAATAAAATAAGAGAAAGCCACGCCTGCATAAAATAAAAATATGGAAGACATCAGTACGGGAATAGCGACTTTCTTCTCTTTTTTATATAACCCAGGTGCCACAAACGACCAAATTTGATACAAGATATACGGCATGGCAAAAAAGGCCGCGACAAATATCGTTAAGCGTATCGGTGCCATAAAGTTAGAAGTGATATCAGTCGCAATCATCGTCGAATTGGTGGGCAACTGAGCAACTAATGGGTCAGATAAAAAATCATAGAGCTCGCGTGAAAATCCGACCAAGGCTAAAAATATCACCAATACCGCGACGCATATCTTAATCAGATGCCGACGCAACTCAATCAAATGCTCGGTAATCGGCATATCGCCCAGTGAGCTTAAGATGTCATCAGAGTCCTCATTATCAAGCGCCTCTGGTGCAGCCTTGCTCTCTGTATCCATTACTTTTTCTTGACGGCTTTTTTTACGTTTAAATAAACCCACTACTCAATCTCCTGCTTATTAACAGAAGCCTGTTTATGTAAAGGATTCTCTAAACGGTTGATAGCGCTGTTTAATAAAATGTCGGCTTTATAATTGGGTAAATAGGGCGGTTGCGGCAAACGTCGCGCTTTATCGTAAGCGCCAAGACGGAACCACATATTTTCCCAAGGTCTAGTTGTGATGGTTTGAATCACTTGATTGGCATTGTCACTACAGTTAGTTTTTAGACTATCGTCATTATCTTGAGCCGCTGACTCTGCTTGCTCAGACTCTTCTGACTTTTTATCTGACGGATAACTGTCATAGGTATAGTCAAACTCTTTTGGTGTTGCTAATGAATTATCGCGTTTTTCATTGTCACCGTTATCGTTTTCGGCATCTACTTCAGCATCCTTCACGTGACGCGCTGCTTTTAGATGCTGGTTTTGTGAGGATTCAAACTGTTGCATACTGCCGCGCATCTCTGCCATTTCACGTCGCATTTCCGCTTCAGTTCGGCGGATTTTGGCAAGCTCTTTTTGCATCAGTTGGCGAGTTTCAGCCAAATCAAGTTCCGCTTCGATTTCAGACTGCAAGGTAGAAACTGTGCGACGAATTTTGGCATACCATTGCCCAGCAGTGCGTGCCGCTTGGGGCAGCTTTTCTGGCCCCAAGACGATTAAGGCAATGACGCCAAAAAGCAATAATTCAGAAAACCCAATATCAAACATAAGCGTTAAATATCACTATCTAGATGCGACCAAGGTTATACCCAGAACTATACATTGTGCTTATCGTCAATAGGAGCAGGACTGATATCAGCGTCAGTCGCTTTATTGGCTGCCGGACGATCGGTTGTATGTGCATTACCATCATGATCGAGCACCACCTGCTTTTTAGCATGTTCGGTATTTTCGTCTTTGACGGCTTCTTTAAAACCTTTGACCGCGCCGCCCAAATCTTTACCGGCATTTCTTAGTTTGGAGGTGCCAAATACAACAACCACCACGACCAATAAAATCAGCCAATGCGTAATGGAAAAACTGCCCATAATGCTATCCTTATGTCTTGGTTTTCAGTCTTTATATGAATACGTTGAGTGTATAGAATATTGCTATCGTAAACAAAAGATATCGACATCTCATACGAAGTAACACGTCACTATATTATAACCTGCACTTGTGACAAAAAGGTGAAAGCAACAATAATCAAACAGGGCAGTGGTTTCGCTTGTTATTACTGTTAATACCCTCTTAAATGACAAAACATACTCATATTATAAATGTTATTGACCTTACAAAAGCTAGCGAGCGGCTTTTTCATCAATACCTGAGAGACCAAAGCGTCGACCTAGCTCATTTAATACCGCATCTGACTCTATATCGAACCAAGCCAAACCTACTAAGGTATGAAACCACACATCAGCGACTTCATAGATAAGCTCATAACGTGCTTCGTCATATTGGGTTTTATCAGTGCTTTCATCGCAATTAGCAAAGTCTTTGGCAGCGATAATGCTTTCTGTACTTTCTTCGCCCACTTTTTCTAAAATTTTATTGAGACCTTTGGCGTATAAGCTGGCTACGTATGAGCTGTCAGCATCTGCATGTTTACGTTCTGCCAATACACCATCGAGCTGTTGCAAAATAGAGTTAGTGGTGAGGCTACGGTTATTCTGATTGGTATCCGAATGAACTCTATTTTGAGATGGTACATTATTAATTTGAGGAGTAGCTTGTGCTGTAGCATTTGAATGATAAATTTCTGTTGGATCTTTCAATACTTTGTCGACCGTTTGCCACTCAGGGGTTTGCCCTGATAAATCCAAACGCTGATAAAAACAAGACTCACGACCAGTATGACAAGCGATACCACCTGCTTGAGTCACACTCAGCACAATCACATCGGCGTCACAATCTAGACGAATATCATGTACACGCTGCGTATGCCCAGAGGACTCGCCCTTGTGCCATAACTTGGCACGCGAACGTGAAAAGTATACTGCGGTCTGCGTTTGCGCAGTCAATTGTAGGGATTCGGCGTTCATCCACGCCATCATCAAAATACGTCCTGACACATGATCTTGCGCAATTGCAGGAATCAAACCATCAGCATTAAAATTCACGGCAGTCAGCCAAGCAGGTAAAGTCATCATCTATCGTCTTATAAGTAGAAAGTAGTCAGTAATAAAAAGCCGCTAAGTATTCGCTAAATAAAGGTCATTCAGCCTATCTATCATTTATGTGAGCGCTTTATCAGTGCGCAATCTCTACTTAAACACAGCTTAAGCTGACATTCAATATGTTAAATCAGTCATTAAAGCACAATTATACCTGAGCGGAGTTTTGATAAACCAATAATTGTAAATAATACCCAACTATTCACTTAGCTAACCTTAGTTTCTATTAACTGTCTATTGATAGTTTTTTGTAGCTCAGTTTTTACTTTTAAGCTTGTACTTTAAGCGGCTAACAATCAAGGTTTGGAAGATAAAAATAAGTGGTAGGGTGTTTGTTATTAGAAAGAACAACATACGATAAAGGCGGCCAAAACTTTCCTTGGCAAAACTGCGCATGATCTGTTAAAATAGCGCCTCCCACCTCGAGGCAAATAGAGGTTTAGTGCTTTTTTTCACAGCCACTATTCAGTTTTCACTATTTGACGACCAGGTTCTATCAAAGACAAAGAGGCAAATCATCATGAAAGTTAAGATGAAAACCAGAAGCGGTGCAGCTAAACGCTTCAAAAAAACAGCGAACGGCTTTAAGCGTAAGCAAGCATTCAAAAGCCATATCTTGACCAAGAAATCAGCTAAGCGTATTCGCCAGTTGCGCGGTCTGAAGATGGTGGACAAGTCTGACGAAGCAGCAGTTCGTCGTATGTGCCCATACATCTAATAGGCTATCGTCATTTATCTTTAATTAAGCGCTGTTTAATTAATAGCTACTGAATTAAAAATACCTGACTTTGCAATCTGATAACGATGTCTGTTATTCAACTATTTAATGACATCGTGACTCGCTTAACAGTAATTAAAGAAATCTTGGAGTAATTTATGGCCCGTGTAAAACGTGGTGTACAGGCGAATCGTCGTCACAAAAAAATCCTAAAACGCGCAAAAGGCTACTACGGTGCCCGTTCACGTGTTTACCGCGTAGCGGTACAAGCAGTGACCAAAGCTGGTCAGTATGCTTATCGTGACCGTCGCAACAAAAAACGTACTTTCCGTCGTCTTTGGATTGCACGTATCAATGCTGGTGCACGCTTAAACGGCTTAAGCTATAGCCGCTTTATCAATGGCATGAAAAAAGCTAACATTGCAATCGATCGTCGCGTACTTGCTGACATCGCTATGCATGATGCAGCAACTTTCACCGCATTGGTTGAAAAAGCTAAAGCGGAATTGGCCTAAATATTAACCGTCCTTTAGGTATTCAGCTTTTTTGATTACTTAAATGGGTAGGACTAATATTGATTAATAGTACGATATTAATAAAAGCTACCGCTGGTCGGTGGCTTTTTTTATATTAAATTATTTTACTGCCAGTTTTATCATCGCTAAGATGCAACATGCTTTTTATAAAGTTGCACTTTTCATTGTTTAAAATCATCATTAAAAGTCATTGTCTAAATATTCAAGCCATTTATATAACTTGCCCTTATATTAAAATGATTGGCTAAATGGTTTGCAATATTTGGTCAAATCCCTACAATTACCTATCACTATAATTAATAGTCCGTTTAAATCAGGAAGAATGCGTCTTATGACTACCCCTGCTGCTACCACCGATTTGTCGGCGCTACCGACCTTGTCCTCAGAGCTAAGCGAGCTTAATGAAGCGCAGCTAAATGAGTTGGCCAGCGCCGCTGAAGCGTTGGTTTTACAAGTAACCGATGTGCGTGCGTTGCAAGATTTGCGTGTACAATTAACGGGTAAAAAGAGCCCCTTAACTGGCTGGTCGAAGCAGATGGGCAAACTGAGTAGCGACGATAAAAAAACCTACGGCGGCTGGTTACACCAAGTGCGTAGCCGTATTCAAGATGCGTTAACAGCGCAGCAGCAGCAGCTAGAAGTCGCAGCATTAAACGCTAAACTTGCGAGCGAGAGTATTGATATCACTTTACCAGCTCGTGGTGGTCAAAAAGGTCATTTGCATCCAGTTACGATGATTACCCAGCGTATGCAGCAGTATTTTATACAAGCAGGTTTTAATGTCGCTACTGGCCCTGAAGTTGAGAGCGACTATTATAATTTTGAAGCGCTCAATATTCCGTCGCATCACCCAGCACGTGCGATGCATGACACCTTCTATTTTGATGCGCACTATCTACTACGTACGCACACCAGCCCAGTACAGATTCGTACCATGGAAAAGAACGAACCACCGATTCGCATTATTTGCCCCGGTCGCGTCTATCGCAACGACTCGGACCAAACCCACTCACCGATGTTCCATCAGCTAGAAGGTTTGATGGTTACCGAGTCGAGTACCTTTGCTGAGCTAAAAGGCTTGATTAGTGAGTTTTTAGAAGCATTTTTTGCCAAAGAGCTGACCGTGCGTTTCCGTCCTTCATTCTTCCCATTTACTGAGCCTTCTGCTGAAGTCGATATCCTCGATGATAATGGTAAATGGCTTGAGGTCATGGGCTGCGGTATGGTACATCCACAGGTGCTGACCAATTGCGGTATTGATAGCGATAAATACACTGGCTTTGCTTTTGGGATGGGTATTGAGCGCTTTGCGATGTTGTACTACGGTATCGATGATTTGCGCCTGTTCTTCCAAAACGACGTACGCTTCTTAAAGCAGTTTGGCTAGAGTGTTCTTTGTTTATATAAAAAGTGCTCCTTGTTAATATAACAAGTTAATTTGCCAAGCTTTAATCCAAAATCTTTATTATAAAATTCTGATCCGAGATATTTATGAAAATTAGCGAACAGTGGCTACGTCAATGGGTAAATCCCAACAATAGCAGTGAGCAATTGGCCGAACAACTCACCATGGCAGGGCTAGAGATTGATGATCGCTTTGCAGTCGCCCGTGCTTTTAGTGGTGTGGTCGTCGGTGAAGTCATCAGCGTCGAGCAGCATCCAGATGCTGATAAACTGCGTGTCACACAGGTCAATATTGGTGCATCTGAACCGTTACAAATCGTTTGCGGTGCACCCAATGTAACTGTTGGTATGAAAGCGCCAGTTGCAACCGTTGGTGCCGTTTTACCTTCTGATAATGGTGCAGGTTTTGAAATTAAAAACGGCAACCTACGCGGTGTCGACTCTAACGGTATGCTCTGCGGTGCGTCTGAAATTGATTTAACCGATAGTATCGATGGTCTGCTTGAATTGCCAGCTGATGCACCGATTGGTATGGATATCCGTGAATATTTGGGTTTAGACAATCAAATCTTAGATATCTCTATCACCCCAAACCGTGGTGATTGCTTTAGTGTACGCGGTATTGCGCGCGAGATATCAGTGATTAACGATTTACCAATGCAGTCGCCTGAGATTCCAACTAATGTAGCGGTGACGGATAACGGCGCAACTCTTGCCGTCACCGTTAGTGCAGTTGAGGCGTGCCCACGTTATTTATTACAGTCGATTAGCAATATTGATCGTAGCATCGATACCCCAAAGTGGATGCAAGATGCATTAGTGCAGTCGGGATTACGTTCGCACAATTTCTTGGTCGATGTGACCAACTATGTGTTGATGGAGTTGGGTCAACCGCTACATGCGTTTGATGCTGATACCATTGTTGGTGATATCGTTGTGCGTTTGGCAGAGCCTAGCGAGACCATTACCTTATTAAATGAGCAAACTATTATTCTAACCGGTGATGAATTGGTCATTGCTGATGATAAAGGCGCGCTTGCACTTGCTGGTATTATGGGTGGCCAGCGTAGCAGTGTCACTGATAGCACCACCAATATCGTCTTAGAAAGCGCTTTCTTTAATCCATTGGCAATCGCTGCACGCGCACGTCGTTTTGGTCTGCATACGGATGCCTCACAACGTTTCGAGCGTGGGGTAGACTTTGAGTTGCCAGAGCTAGCATTAGCGCGTGCTGTTGATTTAATTACCAGCGTCACAGGTAGCCAAGCGGGGCAAATAGTAAAAGCAGAAAGTAATGAAAACCTGCCAGCACGTGCGCCCATTACATTGCCAATCACTAAAGTTCGTGATGTCATCGGTATCGAGATTGAGCCAGCAGTGATGGTGCGTATTTTGACTCAATTAGGATTTGAGGTCGAGCAGCAAGCAGATAGCCTAATTTGTACGCCGCCATCGTATCGCTTTGATATGAGTATCAAAGAAGATTTGATTGAAGAGATTGCCCGTATCTATGGCTATGATAATATTCCAAGCGTCTTGCCGCATTTGCAAGTCAGCATGGATTATGATGATACGGCAGACTTAACGCATCAAATGAAGCTGGCATTGGTCGATAATGGCTATATGGAGGCGATCAGCTTTAGCTTTAGTGATGCCAAAATAGAAGCCTTGCTCGATGACAAAGCGCTCGGAGAAGTGTTAGCACTGGCCAATCCTATCTCTAGTGATTTAGCAGTAATGCGCCGTACTTTGCTGTCAAGCTTATTGCCTTGTGTGCAATATAACCTCAATCGCCAGCAGCCACGGGTACGCTTCTTCGAAACGGGTCTTAGCTTTGTTGGTCAAAGCATTAGCGAATTGGTGCAAACACCAAGTATTGCTTTGGTCGCAGTCGGCGATGTCTGGGACGAGCAAGCGTATCAAAACCGCGCCTTCGATTTTTACGATCTTAAGCATGATATTGAGCAATTATTACCCGCGCAAGTAGATAGTGCGCGTATCCGTTATGAGCGTAGCGCGCTTGCCTTCTTACATCCTGGTCAAAGCGCCAAGCTTTATATCGATGACCAGTATGTTGGTTGGTTGGGTCAACTGCATCCTAATACGGCCAAGCAGTTAGATTTGCCGGCTACTTGGGTGGCTCAATTATCACTTGCGCCGCTACTGACTCTTGTACGTGAGCAGCATGCCATCACTACCCCAAGCAAATTCCCGCAAGTACGTCGTGATATTGCCATCTTAGTCGATAGCGATACTAGCTTACAGACTTTGCAGTCGACGATACGCGCGGTAGCTGGTGAACTATTGACAGATTTATGGCTATTTGATGTTTATCAAGGTGATAAAGTGCCAACCGGTCAGCGTTCATTGGCTTTTGCTTTGATATGGCAGGACAGAACGCAGACACTATCTGATGAAGCGGTGAAAGCAGCAACCGATAAGGTAGTGCAAGCCCTAACCGAACAACACGCTGCCCAGTTGCGTGACAGCTAATATCTACTCATAAAAATATAAGATTCTCCATAGCCTCCTGATAAGTGAGGCTATGGCGCTTTGCTATTGGTAAAAACACATAACTAATAGAGATTTTTATACATAAATTACGTTAAGTGGTTATTAATAAAGGATTTTATTAAAATGACGGCAAAAAACCTTTATAATAGCTAACATTAATCTTCATACCGCTAAACCATGATATTCGACATCACGACATAGCATAGGAGTCGTACTGTGAGCACCTTAACCAAATCTGACATGATTGAGCATTTGATGAGTCATCTGAATCTGACACGTCAAGAAGGCCGCTGTTTGGTGGAGAACTTTTTTGATGAGTTGTCAGAGAGTTTGATTGATGGCAAAGAGGTCAAGCTTTCAGGCTTTGGCAACTTCGAGCTTAAAGATAAAAACAGCCGTCCCGGTCGTAACCCAAAGACAGGTGAGCCTGTTGCCGTATCGGCACGCCGCGTCGTCACCTTTAAAACCGGTCAAAAATTTCGTCAGCAGGTGGATGAGCGCTTATTTGATGAGTAAGCTTTGCTAATAGGTTATTTCTGTTGAGCCAATAGCGATGATTAAAGTCATCTTATTGGCTTTTTAGATTTATAAAGCCAATGAATTAACAGATAGGGTAATGAATACTATCCGGCTATTTTAGCGCCATAGCTCAACGTATTTTTACCTATTCCCTTTTTCGCCTAAACTTTTAAAAGCTGATAGAATCCTAAATAACAGACATAAAAAAAGAGAGCCTAAGCTCTCTTTTTTCACTGCAGTATTTTTATTATGAAAAATAAAAATTACTGAGCTGGTTCTTCAACTACAACTTCGTCAGCTGCGTCAACTGCTGGAGTTTCGCTAGCTACGTCAACGCTAGTAGTAGTACCGTCTACAGGTACTTCAGCATCAATTTCGTTAGTAGCAGTATTAGCTTGTGCATCAGCGATGTCAGCTTCAGCAGCGTCTACAGCTTCAACAGCATCAGCAGGAACAGCTTCGCCTTCAACAGCAGCTTGGTCTAGATTTTCTTGCGCGTCAGTTACTTCTTCTTTCGCGTCAGATAAATCTTCAGCAGCGTTTTCTTTGTTGCTATCACAGGCAGTAAGGCCCATAGTTGCAGTCATGATACCAGCTAGAGCAAGTAATTTTAAGTTCATAAGGTTTTCTCCGGGAAAATGAAATGATCAGTAGCAGCAAAAAAGGTTGAATATCCAAGATGTCTCAGAATTCAACTAGTATTAATCACAGCTACTCAGCTTCCACGCATTCTATATGATTTCTTTCTGGATAGAAAGGGCCTGTACAATTAAGTAACAATAAAATTGTAAATAGGGTTTTACTTTGCCTATTTACTATAATTTTTAATACAACTAGCCAAATTAATCGACGTATAATCAATAACATCAGTGTGATTTAAGAGCTTTCCTATCAAAGGTTTTCTCTAATGACTAGGATGCTATTTTATACCCATTTTTTGAGTATTGTTAGTACAAATACCATCAAATATAGCCATTGAATGATGAATATTAGCAAGGTATAAATAGCAATGGTATTCGTAAAAGCTTTTAATAAAAGTGATAAGAAATTAATCTTTAGGAATCAAGTAGTATGGACTTCAGAAGCACGGTTTGACCTCTTTTTTTACTACTAATGGTCAATGAAAAATTAAAAGCGGCAAAATAAAGTATGCAATCAAGGGATTGAGCGCAATATTATCTAATATCCATAACTATATAACAGCACTAACGACGATATGTATAGCAATATCTATATCTATCGTATTTTTTAGGAGAAATAGTATGAAATGGCAAGACAGACGCGGTAGCTCCAATGTACGCACAAGCACTGGCGGTGGTAAGATGATAGGTGGCGGTATTGGCGGTATTATTATCGCTGGTATTTTATGGTTGGTATTTGGCGTCAATCCGATGACCGCACTACAAACAGGGCAAGTGGTCGCGGGCGGTGGCAGTAATACCTCTACTGAGCCTGCAACCAGCGATGATCGTGATACACGCTTTGTAAAAGTAGTATTGGCGGATACGGAAGAAGTTTGGCATCAAATATTTAATGAAGCGGGCAGTACCTATAAAGAGCCATCACTGATTTTATTTAATGGGCAAGTAAGTTCCGCTTGTGGTAGCGCTAGTGCGGCAACCGGACCTTTTTATTGCCCAGGCGATCAAACGGTGTATTTGGATACGTCTTTCTTTGTAGAAATGCGCCAAAACTTAGGCATTACTGGCGATGAGCAAGGCTCTGGTGATAGTGAAAATCAAGGAAAAGCGGGAGATTTCGCTCAAGCGTATGTCATATCTCATGAAGTTGGTCATCATGTACAAACCTTGTTAGGTATTACCCAGCAAGTAAATGAAGCGAGCCGTCAAGTGACGCGCGCCCAAGCCAATAAGCTGTCGGTATTGCAAGAACTACAAGCGGATTGTTTTGCCGGCGTTTGGGCACAGCGTAATCAAGAGCGAGTGCAGTTCTTAGAGGCGGGCGACATCGATGAAGCTATTAACGCTGCTGGTCAAATCGGTGATGATCGCTTAGCGCGTGCCAGTGGTGGAGCAGTGGTACCTGATAACTTTACTCATGGCACCAGCCAGCAGCGCGTTCAGTGGTTTACTCGTGGATTAGAAAGCGGCAATATTCAATCTTGTGATACTTTTAGTGGGGCATTATAAATAGTGGAGCATTGTAAAAGTCTTGCGTAATTGATAAATATAAAAAAGCCTGCAATTAATTGCAGGCTTTTAGCTTTAATAACCCCAGTTCGGGATAAACCACATTGTAACTCATTGATACTATTTACAATGTGGCTACCTGTCCCTGCTGAGGCATATTTTTGATGGTGGGTTTATAGGGAAACCAGCAATAAGCAATTAAACCTGACAGCAAGTTTGTGATAAACCCCGTGACACTACGATGGCGTGAGTGTTCGATTTGGCACAAGTTTTTAAGCTCTCCAAACACCGTTTCAACCAAAGAGCGATGATTGAGTAGTGCCTCATCCATAGGCTCAAGTAATTGGGGTTTCATATTACGCCGAAGTTTGGTTATCAACGTGGTATCACTGTGTTTTGTGAGCCACGCGTTTAGTGCTTTACTGATGTATCCTCTATCACCAAACACCTTGCCAAACACAGACGTTGCCATATCCTTAACAGGCACTCTGTCATCGGTATTACCCGCAGTGACTTTAACAGATACAAGCTCGCCCTTATGATTGATAATGGCGTGTAGCTTAAAGCCATAGAACCAGCCCATGCTGCTTTTGCCTCGGGTTGCAAGTCCTTCAAAGACTTTATGACGGTAGATACGCTTGTTATGACAAACTGCTATCTTGGTTGAATCAATATAGCTGATACCCGTACAGTCACCCATTATGCTTTGCAAGTAGCTGCACAGTGGCATGATACTGCGCGGCACAAGCTCTATAAATCGCGAGTAGCTCGGCAGATTTGGAAACTCTCGTTTCATCATGCCTAGCATATGATGGTAGTAAAACGCCTTAAACTGTCGATAACGCAATTGATGAAACAGTACCAAGATGGTCATAATCTCTGCTACACTTATCTGGCATGCTCTTAACCTTTGGTGTCCCGTTGCGATTAAATGAGCGTCAAACTCAGGTTTGAATTGCTGATAAAAGTCGTCAATATGGCAGTATAGTTCGGTTAGGTTGTCCATGTAAGAAGTCCTTGTTGTGAAGTTTGTCTTGGTAAACTTACTTTAGCAACTTCGGGCTTCTTTTTTATCTTTTTTTTGAGCGCTTATCCCGAACTGGGGTTTTAATAGCTAGAAATTTCGTAATATAAAATCTTATAACATAGCTATTAAAATCTTAAAATAAATTAGCGGCGAGTTTGGTCAAGAATGTACGCGCCAGCGCCACCGATTGCAGCACCACCTAAGGCACCGCGAGCGATACCTTTACTATTGCTGCCACTTTTAAGAAGAGCACCAGCAGCTGCACCAGCGGCTGCGCCTTTAGCAGTGTTGTTTAAGCCAGAGTTATAACCATAACCATTATTAGCACAACCGCCCATCATAAGAGCAGAGCTAGCGATAGCTGTTAGTGCAAAAGTTTTAGCAAATTTCATGGTGTCACCTATTAAGTCGTCAAGTTTGAAATCCAATATACAGGATGTATCTAAATATGTCTGTACTACTTTGCATAATAGCCTGTTTATCTCTTTCTAGTCGTAGTAAAAAAGCTAATCTTTGCAAATAATCTGTAAAGTATGTTGCTTTACTATATCGTCGGTAGGGCTTTTGCTTACAGTCATTGTATTAATAATGAAAGTCCGCTAACTCTTTTTAAGGATTGTCTTAGCTATTTCTAAAATAGTTGATGGTTTTTAAAACTATAAGAAGAAAGTCTTTAAATAAACATTTAAAAGCAAAAAAGACCGCCCTAAGGCAGTCTTTATTTTTGTATATTCATTATCTAATCAAGCTAATAAAATACGACTATGAATTAGTTTTGTGATTTACGTTTCATTTGCTCAAAGAACTCGTCGTTGGTCTTAGCTTCTTTTAGACGGTCTAGCAAGAACTCAGTCGCTTGGACGCCATCCATTGGTTGAAGCAGTTTACGTAAAATCCAAACTTTACGTAGCTTGTCTTCATCAAGCAGGCGCTCTTCGCGGCGCGTGCCCGATTTTTTGATATTAATGGCTGGGAAGACGCGTTTTTCCGCCAAGTCACGCTCAAGCGTAATCTCTTGGTTACCGGTTCCTTTGAATTCTTCAAAGATAACGCTGTCCATTTTACTACCCGTATCAATCAGCGCACTGGCAATAATGGTCAAGCTGCCGCCTTCTTCGATGTTACGTGCCGCACCAAAGAAGCGCTTCGGACGCTCTAACGCATTGGCATCCAAACCACCGGTCAATACTTTACCTGATGATGGAATCACGGTGTTATAAGCACGCGCTAAACGAGTAATAGAGTCAAGTAAGATGACCACGTCTTGTTTGTGCTCAACCAAACGCTTGGCTTTTTCTATGACCATTTCAGCCACTTGTACGTGACGTTGTGGCGGCTCATCAAAGGTAGAGGCTACGACTTCACCGCGTACGGTACGCACCATTTCGGTCACTTCTTCTGGACGCTCATCAATCAAGAGTACGATTAAATAACACTCAGGGTTATTACGGGTAATCGATTGCGCGATGGTCTGTAGTAGCATCGTTTTACCGGCTTTTGGCGGGGCGACGATAATTGAACGCTGACCTTTACCAATTGGTGCAATTAGGTCAATAATACGACCAGTCAAATCTTCAGTCGTACCATTACCCAGCTCAAGTTTTAACTGCTCAGTAGGGAATAGCGGCGTTAAGTTCTCAAAAATCAGCTTATGACGCGAGCGATCAGGTGTATCAAAGTTAATCTCACCGACTTTTAACAGCGCAAAATAACGCTCAGAATCTTTTGGTGGACGAATGGTACCAGCGATACTGTCGCCAGTCTTTAAGGTAAAGCGACGTATTTGACTTGGGCTGACATAGATATCGTCAGGACCTGCTAAATAAGAGCCTTCAGATGAGCGCAAAAAGCCAAAACCATCAGGAAGAACCTCAAGCACGCCGTCACCATAAATGGCTTCACCGTTACGGGCATGGGTTTTTAAAATAGCAAAGATAATGTCTTGTTTACGGCTACGCGCCATATTATCAAGACCCATGTCTTTGGCGATGGCCAAAAGCTCAGCGATTGATTTTTTCTTTAATTCAGTAAGATTCATAGATAGGTCATTAGCAGTTGGTCAGATAAGAGATGCCATTATCAGCACAAATCAAGACGTTGGTTAAACAAGGGGATATAGGGCGATACAGGTATATACACAGCATTGGGGTTTATGTAGGATAGATTTTATGTGCCAGCTTATGGAAGCGTTGCAAGAAATATAGGCACGCTCATAAGAGGTAAAAATAAAGAAGTCTACATAAGAGTCTGCGTCAAAAACTCAATATCAGTAATTGTGTTTAATCATTGCGTTCAGTAGTGGTGTTTTATAATGACGATTGTGTTTTTGTTGATAAACACGAGGAGAATAGCGACAAGACACTTAGGAAAATAGTTAGTTTTCTCTTGTCAGCAGACTATACGACCTTCAGGCTGGCATTGTCAATAATTTTTGCCAAAAAATTCTTATAATCTCGTTTTTTGCTCAGAAAAGCAGCAAAAAAGCCATTATCTGCTGCAGACAATAGCTTTTTTGATGTCGGTTTTTATATAAAAATCTTTTAGTAAACAACTACTAGAAAACGATTATAGATGTTTATCTAGTACGGCTGCCAATGCTGCTTTTGGCTGTAGACCCATCACTGAATCGACTTTTTCGCCGTCTTTAAAGACAAATAAGGTAGGAATGTTGCGAATACCAAAACGGCTAGCCGCTTGTGGGTTATTATCGACATCGACTTTAACGATTTTAACTTTACCTTGGTACTCAGTCGCTAAATCTTCTAAAATAGGCGCAATGGCTTTACAAGGACCACACCAAGTTGCCCAAAAGTCTACTAGAACTGGCACGTCTGATTGTAGGACATCTTGGTCAAAGTTTGCATCGGTAGTGTTAACAATAAGGTCTGACATAATTTATCTCTCTTGTTTTATTATTTCTATTACCAACCATCGATATAAATATGAGGGTCATATTAAACAGATGAATGGCCAAAGAATGGTTAAGCAGGGGTGAAATTCTGCCATTATATTAACATGTTTGCTCAAAGTTGACAGACGCAGGCTGGTTAAATTGTTTAACAATTACTATTAGCACAATAAATCGAAACATAACGATACAGGTTATGTTTTATCTGTCACTTGTCATCGCTGTCGTCATTTTTAACGCAAATCCAGTCGTCGCTTTTAATACTGGTCAAATACTGATTCATTATTATATGTAATAGGTCATTCAAAGTCGATTTTGTTCAAAGTGAACTTTATTCAAAATTAAGGGTAGCTTTATTAACAATGGCTTTGATCTTGAAGTTAATGAATATCAAAACCTTATCAATATATAACCCATTACTATAAGTAGCTAAGTTTTATGCCTTTCACTGATAAAAAAATAGACGCCCTGAACGCTCAAGAAAATGCGTATCCACTGGAGTTTTTTCAAGAATTTGCGCAAGCTGTGACCGTTTATGAAGACGATGATATTTGGGTCGTCGATAAGCCTGCAGGACTATTGAGTGTCGATGGTAAAACGCTCAAGGTGAGCTTATTGGCACGGCTTGAGCGCGCCAATCCGGCGGTTAAGTTGATTCATCGTCTAGATATGGATACCTCAGGGCTGCTGATTTTTGCCAAAAATGCCGCCGCCCAAACCCATATCAGTAAGCAGTTTATTGAGCGGCTGCCACAAAAAAGCTATCAAGCACGTGTTTTTGGTCAGTGGCAAAGCGTCGGTGCTAAAGGGGAGATATCAGTGCCAGTACGTTATGAGCCTACAACCAAACCGCGTCATATCGTCGATCCTAATTGGCCAAAGCATGCATTAACGCTGTATGAGGTGCTGGCGCATGAAGAATGCAATGGTGAGCCAGTCACGCGCGTGCTGCTAAAGCCCGTGACCGGTCGCAGTCATCAGCTGCGCGTGCATATGGTATACGTCGGACATGTGATGATTGGCGACCCAATTTATGCCGAAGGTGCGGCATTAACCATTGCGTCACGGCTCAATTTACATGCCCAGCAGTTACGACTAAAGCATCCCACACTTGGTGCTTGGATGGATTGGGAAAGTCCAAGTCCCTTTTAAATGGCTTGCTGTTAAAATCAGTTTATAAAAACCATCATGTAAATTAAAACCCATCATGCAAAAACAAGGATCGTATTATGCTTGATATGAATACCGCCAAAAAGGCGCTTAAACAGCGCTTTAAATCTAAATCGTCGTCATCTGCCTCAAATATGCCAGTCGATTGTGAAGTGCTTATTATCGGCGCTGGTATTGCCGGTACCGGTATGGCGTGTCGATTACAGCAGCAAAAGCATAAAGCGCTGTTTGGCCATAAAAGTCCAAGTCGCTTAAAACAGCGAGCAAAAAACAAGCAGCAAAAAACCACCCAGAGATTTATAGTATTAGAAAAACGCGCAGATTTGGGTGGTACGTGGGATTTATTTACTTATCCTGGTGTACGTTCTGACTCCGATGCCTTGACCTTTGGTTATAGTTTCCGTCCGTGGTTGGACCATCGGGTATTGGCAAAAGGCGGTGATATTAAAAACTATATTGCCGATACGGCGCGCGAGTTTGGTGTCACTGAGCATATTCGCTATCAGCATGAAGTAAAGCAGCTATCATGGTCAAGCCATAACCAGCAGTGGACAGCGACGGTAAAAAATCATGTAAGTGGTGAGGTATTTACCTTAACGGCAAAGTTTGTCGTGGGTGCCACAGGCTACTATGATTATAAGCAAGGCTATCGTCCTGCTTTTGAAAACGAAGCAGATTTTCAAGGTGAAATCGTCCATCCACAGCATTGGCAAAATCTCAATTATGACGATAAAAAAGTGGTCATTATCGGTAGTGGCGCCACGGCCATGACGTTATTGCCAGCGCTAGTAGATGAGGCGGGCGAGCAGTGCGCGCAGCATGTTACGATGCTACAGCGGTCGCCGACCTACGTGGCAAGTGTACCCGGCGATGATTATGCGCTTGATTGGTTGGCAGGTAAGTTTTCGCCATTATCAAAAACGCAAGCTTATAAGCTACTGCGCGCGCGTAATGTGTTGATGCAACAAGGGACTTATCGAGCGGCTGTGTTTGCGCCAAAGGTGATGAAAGCATTATTAAAACGTGGCGTTAAAACCGAATTAAAGGGCAGCGGTATTGATATTGCGCACTTTATGCCTGCTTATAATCCGTGGGATGAGCGGCTTTGTGCCGTGCCAGACAGTGATTTGTTTATGGCATTACATGGCAACAGAGCCGCCGTAGTGACCGACCAAATCAGCCACTTTACCAAAACTGGCATTATGCTTAATTCTGGTAAACAACTCGATGCTGATATTATTGTGACCGCAACGGGGCTAAAGCTGCAAATGCTTGGCGGCGCTAAAGTATATATCGATGGGCAAGCAATCGATATCGGCTCGCGCATGACCTATAAGGCGGTGATGATTGAAGGCGTGCCAAATATGGTGGCACTATTTGGTTATACCAATGCTTCGTGGACGTTAAAAATCGATTTGGCTTGTCGGTATGTGCTGCGCTTGCTCAACCATATGCATAAGCACCGTTATCAGGTGGCATTACCGCAAGCAAAAACTGCACATAGCGAGGCGCATACGCAGCCAGATACGGTCATGGGTGCGCTATCGGCAGGTTATGTGCAGCGCGCGCAACACGAATTACCGAAACAAGGCGACATCTATCCTTGGCGGGTCACCAATAATTATCTGAGTGACCGCGTGATGCTAAAATACCGTAAGATAAAAGACGATTGGTTACGCTTTAGTCGTTAATCTTTATTAGTGGTTATCTTTTAATGCTTATCGATAAATTCTGAGACTTGCTTGCTTAAAATTTGCCATAATGTTTCTTGCGCGCTTTTGCTGCCCCAGGCGTTGTGTGGACTAAATATCACCCGCGGATGATTAGCAAGGGTTAATAGAGGGTCGTCTTTGACAAGCGGCTCTTGCTCAAATACATCAGTGGCATAACCGATAATTTGCTCGTTGTTAATGGCATCGGTCAGTGCTTGGCTATCGACGATACCGCCACGGGCGACGTTAACAATCAACGGCTGCTTAACCATCTTCCCTAAGGTATCTTTATTAATCAAATGCTTGGTTTGCTCGTTTAATGGGCAATGTAAGCTTAATACATCAGACTGCGCCAGTACCTCCTCAAACGCCGTATAGTCATCATTACGCGGCGTACGCCTTTGGTGCTCCGCCCACAATACCGTCATACCAAAGACGCGGGCGATTTCGGTGACGCGTTTGCCAATGTGACCAACACCAATAACACCAAGCGTCTTATCCTCCAAATCTATCAGCGGTATATCGAGCAAGCAAAAATTACCATTGTTTGCCCACGTACCATCAGCGACTTTTTCATGATAATGAATGCCAGCGCGCATGGCAGTTAGTATCAGCATAAAGGTATGCTCGGGCACGCTTTTGACCGCGTAACCCGCGACGTTATATAGCGCAACATCATGCTTAGAGCAGGCGTCTTGATCGACATTATTCATGCCTGTTGCGGTCAGTTGGATAAGCTTAAGCTTGGGCAAATTGGCGATGATGTCAGCGCTGATTTGGACTTTATTGGTAAAAATAATGTCGGCATCTTGACAGCGCTCAATAATCAGCTCCCGAGGCGTATCATCGTAGGTAATGTAGTCAGTAACGCCAGCGGGTGCTGGCAAGTCGACATTGTCAGAGAAAGTACCTTTGTCTAAAAAAACCGCTTGCATGATGCTTCCTTATCTCATTGTTATTTTAAATAGGCTGACATAGTTATCCGCTTAATGTAGCACGTTGCAGGGTTTAGTCAAAAAGCGTGTCAAAAACCCCGTTAAAAGCACGTCAAAAAGCCTACAGCAAAAAACCTCTACTTCAAGGTGAAGTAGAGGTTTTATTTTATGAAACAGTCGTTTTTGTGCGTATATTGTTTTTGTGCTTATAAAGAAAAACGCTTACGCAGTTTACCAATCAGACTACGTACGCGACTGCTTAAATCAATGCGCACATCGTTTTCAGGGTCATGTTCGACTTCATAACGTTTGACCAATTCAGGGCTGGCTTTTAATTTCGCATGATGCTGGAACGCACGATTGACGCTAATTTCAAGTAGGCTGGCGCGCATTGGTTTTGGTAAGCAGCGATAGACCTGACCTTTATTAATCAAATCAATCAACAAGCCTGCATCTTGGAATTCAGTCTGTACTAAAACCACTAAATGCGGCGCATCTTGTTTTAAGGTAAAGATAATCGGCGCGATATTTTCGCCGCTGACATTGATGTCGGTAATACACACGCCGATATCTTCATTGGCCAAATAATCGTAAGCTTCTTCTAAGCCTTTAGCATGCAATACTCTATAACTGTTAGAAAATTGCTTACGTATTTGCTCAATCAGATCGTTGGTCTCATCGATGACCAATAGCGTTTGCTTGTTGCCTGAGCTGTCGAATTGCTCAGCGTCTTCGTCTGGGTTATAGGTCAAAGCAATTTCGGTGGCGCGACCAATGACCGCAAGTAGCTCCTCAGATTTACAAGGCTTGGTCAAATAACGATAAATCTCACCATCGTTAATAGAGCCGATAATTGCATTCAAATCAGCGTAGCCGGTTAATAAAATGCGCATGGTAGACGGCGATACTTCTTTGACTTCACGCAAGATATCTACACCCACGCGCTCAGGCATGCGTTGGTCACTAACCGCCACGTGTACGTGGTTGTTTTTGATATAGTCGATATACTCAGTCGGGTCAGTAGTGATAAAAACGTCATGCGTTTTACGAAACAACAGTTTCATCGAACGTAAAATACGTTGTTCATCGTCAATAAACGCCAACTTCGGCTTTGGTTCAGATCCTAGCTCAGCGCTAGAGGTTTCCATTTCATTTTCAAATTCATTCATGATGTTATCCTTATGATGAAGAATAGTGCTACAACTGCCAATGATTATTTATATTGGATGGCGCGTAGCCATGTTTAACTTATTTAATTTGGGGCTTACGCGATCAAGCTTAACCCAGCGCTTACGCCGCTAGGCTTTGTTCGGTTAAATCATTATCAATTGGTAGCGTTAAGGTAAAGGTGGTGCCAACGCCTTCGGTCGAGACGGCTTTAATGTCGCCATTATGCTGCTCCATAATCTGCTGACTGATTGCCATACCAAGACCTGTACCTTCACCTGCGCCTTTAGTGGTAAAGAACGGCTCAAAGATTTGATTAAGAATCTCTGGACTCATACCTTTACCGTTATCGCTGACATCGATATATACATTGCTGTTATCGGCGCGCGTGCGCACTTCGATTTTGCCATCCGGTTTTTCTCCCATGGCTTGCGCGGCGTTATTGAGCAAGTTTACCAAGACTTGGTTAATTTGCGATGGTGAGCATTTAACCTCAGGTGTCGGGGCAAAGTCAGTGACAATTTCTTGATGTCTAATAGAGTTACCAGCGATTTTCAATGACGCTTCGATACACTCACGCACATCGATTGTTTTCACTTTTGACTCATCAAGACGGGCAAAGTTACGCAAGTTTAGGACCATTTCTGTGATTTGCTCGACACCAAATAGCGAATCTTTAATCAGCTCTTTAAGCTCAGCGGACAAATCATCTTCTTGGATTTCATCGGAAGCACGGACGATATCAGCCAATAGCTTATCAATTTTGCCATCAGCAGTGGCGTCAGTTTTAACGGCTTTTAACCCCTGTACCAACTCAATCAGCTCTTCATATTGCTCAGTCAACTGACCGATAATTTCAAGGTTGTTTTGCACGTAAGACAATGGTGTATTTACTTCATGGGCAACACCCGCAACCATTTGACCTAAAGTCGCCATTTTTTCTGAACGAATCAATTGCAGCTGTGAGTTTTTCAGCTCTTTTAGCGTGTCTTGTAGCTCAGCCGTACGTTCTTCAACTTTAATCTCTAGCTGCTGGTTAATATTGGCAAGCTTACCTTCGTTAGATTGGATACGGTCTAGTAGGTCATTAATAGAGCCGTTTACCAGTCCAATCTCGTTACGACCTTCCACGAATTTAACGTCGCTTAGCTTATTATATTGCTTATCGTTAATCAGGTTTTCCGCTTGCGAGATTTTATCGGTGGTTTCTTTTAATGGTTTAAACGCTAAATAAGTGAGCATAAAGTAAATCAAACCAGCGGTGATGAGTAGTGCCAGTGCAATCCAGTTAATTAGGTTTTTACTTAGATTGTCAGCGATGGCGTTAATTTCAGCATCAGGCTGGACGACTATAAGTTTCCAATAAGTCTCAGGAATCTCAAACACATAGGCTTGGCTACCATTATAGTAGCTGTCTTTTTCTAACTCAAAGCTCTGCAATAAACGGCTGTCCATCGCATTTTGTTTGTTTTCACCGTTATTTAAGTAAGCGGCGTAGTTGACGAGATAATAACCTTTTGACGTACCGGTTTCGGCTTTATCAAGCGTGGTCAATACCTGCTGAACTTGCGGTGATACGCTGGCGGCAACGCGCTCGATAGTTTCGTTACGCTGAGTATCTAAGAAGTTTAGTACCGGATTCCAAGCAGGGTCAGAGTTAATAACTTGCTTGATATCAAGTGGTGTACCGGTTTTTTCGTCGATATAGCTTAAGCGCTCAGGGTTAGATGAGGCGATAACTTTATCACTGTTATCCAAGAGTAAAATATAACCTGAACCAGAGCTTTCACTTAACTTAACGATGTTTTCTTGCAGCTGGTTTAGGGTAAAGTTGACGGTACTGGCACCCCAGAACTGGTTGTCACGCTCAATAGCGACACCGCAACTCATCGCCAGCTCGCCTTTGGTTTGGCTCGCGCGTACATGGTTCCAGATACAGCTTTCAGGTTTGAGCAATTTCAAAACGCTAAACCAGTCTTCTTGATAATAAGGATTGGCAGGATTTGGATCGCTGAGTACCGCTTGATAATCGCCATTTTGACGCACCATCAAAAACGGATGGGTCGCAGTATTTGCGCCCAATGCGCCTTTTTCGGGCCAAATGCCGCCACTACCTAATAAGTTATAATCGCGTTTATCAAAGGCGTTGGCGGTACTGGCTTGCAAAATTGCTTCTTGTGGTGGCAGCGTTTGCGCGCTTTGCTGCAATAGCAAGGCACTACGCATCACGCGATTGATATCAGCTGAAATACTATTTACCGCTGTATTACCACGCTCAGCGACCAGTTTTGCTGATTCAAGGCGAATTTTTTCATAGCCTTCTTTATCAACAACATACACAACAACCGCTAGTACGACCGCAAAAGCAATAAATAGAATGGTCGTTACTTGGGTACTGACTTGGTTAAAAAAGCCAACTTTTTTGGAGGCACTCATGAGGGGATTGTCCTTGGATGATCGTGACCACAAAGCAGACTGCGGATAATATTTGCTGCTAGCAATCGATGATGTGGTTATACATCAGCTCTATAAAAATGGGATTTGAGCATCAATACAGCATTGTAATCGGTTAAAATTTTTATAACTAATAGGAATTTAGAAATTATTAATTCATAACTTAATAGAATATATTGAACAATATTAGGCCTATTTGGTGATTTAAGAGACGTTCATAATCGTTTTTAAGTGTTTAAAAGATATAGAAATTAAGCGCTACTACTAAAACGGCTATCAATAAGCTGATAAAGTAAATGGAATAAATAGAGAATAAGATTGGCTAATAAGTTTTAATAACAATAAGAAATGTTATATTGCATATATTAACAATATAGAAACAATTTTATGATAGCAATATTTTGTGCTTAGTTGCGAGGTTTTTACGTACTTGCGAGTCGTTATATGTTGATTTCTAAAAATTTACTTAAGCTGAGTGTTGCAATAATCTTGCCAAAAACTGCTCTTGAAAAGTCAACTTAACGCACTCATCTAGGCGCTAACGTTATATAATGGTCTGTTTTATCATTCGACCTAGCTTTTAAGTTGGGTGCCCCTGATATCGCCAATGACCAGCAGCTTATTAATGACATTGAGCTATCGAGCTATTAATTAAGCCAGTAACGCTAGCTTGACCAGTAAACATAGCTTGCTTCATTAACTATCTATTTTCTTATCATCTGAGTACAAAAGACATCGCCTTATGACTATCTCTATCGCTTCATTGCACAGCACCGAATTCGCCGTTGGTCAACGTTATTTATCTGATACGGAGTCTGAGCTTGGCTTGGGGGTGGTCATCGATGTAGACGACCGCTGTGTGCATATCCTATTTCCGCAAAGTGAAGAGACCCGCGTCTATGCCAAAAATTCTGCACCGTTGTCGCGGGTGGTGTTCAAAGAAGGCGATAGCATTTCTGACCAAGCCGGTAAAACCTATACCGTAACCGCGGTCGAAGAAGTGATGGGTGTGCTTAAATACAGTGTCGATGAGCACGAGCGCGGCATTATGGAAACCCGTCTAGCAGCCAATATCACGCTTGCCAAGCCGCTTGAGCGTCTGCTTGCTGGTCGTATTGAACGTGGTGATTGGTATGAGCTACGCCAAGATATCCTGCGTATGCAGTCGGCGCTTGCCGGTCATCCGCTCAAAGGCTTGATGGGCGCGCGCGTCGATATTATTGAGCATCAGCTTTATATCGCTCATGAAGTTGGCAAACGTATCGCGCCACGTGTGTTGCTTGCTGATGAAGTAGGTCTGGGTAAAACCATTGAAGCGGGTTTGATTATTCATCAGCAGCTATTGACTGGCAAAGCTGAGCGCGTATTAATCCTTGTACCAGACAGTTTGCAATATCAGTGGATGATTGAGCTACGCCGTCGTTTTAACCTAAACTTTGCTTTGTTTGATTTGGTGCGTACGGCAGCGATTAAAGAACACGACCCTGAGCAAAACGTTTTTACTACTGAGCAATGTATCATTGCGGGCATGGATTTATTACTTGACCATCCTGACTTGTATGACCAAGCGATGGAAGCAGGGTTTGATTTATTGGTGGTCGATGAAGCGCATCATCTGCATTGGGATGAGGTGCAAGGCGGCAATGATAAATATGACTTAATTGCTGACTTTGCTGAAGAAACACCGGGTGTCATGCTATTGACAGCAACGCCTGAACAGCTTGGCGCGCAAAGTCACTTTGCCCGCCTGCGTTTATTAGACCCAGCCCGCTTTGATGACTTGGATGAATTTATTGATGGTCAAGAAGCCTTTGCCGAAACAGCAGCGGTTGCTAGTGTCTTAATCGAAGATAAGCCCTTAAGCGACAGTCAAATTGCGGCATTAGGCAGCTTGCTTACTATTAGTATCGATGAATTAGCAAACATTAACGAAGATGAAAAACTACGTACTTATGCGCTCAATGAACTCCTTGACCGTCATGGTACCGGACGTATTTTATTCCGTAATACCCGTGAAAGCGTCAAAGGCTTTTATGGTCGTAGCAGCCAGCCGTATCCATTGCCGCTACCTGAAGCATGGGTCGATAGCTATCAAACCAATGGTAAATTGCGCGAGCAACTTTGGGGCGAAGAAAATCAACCTGATGGTAGCTGGTTAGAAGATGACCCGCGTGTGCCGTGGTTGATTGATATCTTAAAGGGTGAGCTTAAGCATAAAAAAGTGCTATTGATTGCCCGTAGTGGTGCGACGGTTGAAAGTTTAGAGGCGGTATTGCGCCTGCATGCCGGTATTAAGACCGCTATTTTTACCGAGCAGATGACTTTACTTGAACGTGACCAAGCAGCAGCGTTCTTTGCCGATAGTGAAGGCGCGCAGATATTATTATGCTCGGAGATTGGTTCAGAAGGTCGTAACTTCCAGTTTGCAAGCCAATTGATATTGTGGGATTTACCGGCCAATCCAGATACCTTAGAGCAGCGTATCGGTCGCCTAGACCGTATTGGGCAAACGCAGCAGATTATGCTGCACGTCCCTTATGTCCAAGGTACCGCGCAAGAGCGTCTCTATCGGTGGTATAACGATGCACTAAATATGTTTAATCAGATTTCACCGACTGCGCAGAGCGTGCAAGAGCAATATATCCAAGACCTAAAGCCGATGCTCGAAGGCGCAGATAACGACGCTAACCGTACGATATTGCAAGATATTATTGATTCGGCGCTACAGACGCGTTTGGATCTAGAGGCGCAGTTGCAAGCCGGTCGCGATCGTCTTTTAGAGTACAACTCATGCCGTCCGCGTGTCGCTGGTCGTATCGCTGATGCCATGCGTGAATTCGATGGGCATAATCTATTGCCGCAATTTATCGAGCGCTTTTTTGCTTCCGCCAATATTGACCACAATATCCAGCGTGATGGTTCGTGGGTGATTGCACCGATTGATAGCACCGAGATTAGCGATTATATTGACGGTCTGCCACTGGGTGATGAAGACGGCATGACCTTGACCTTTGAGCGTGAACAAGCGCTGCAGCGTGAAGATATCGAATTTATCACTCATGAGCATCCATTGATGCGCGCCATTTATGAGCTGGCAAGTACCAGCACCTTTGGTAATACCACCGTTGCGATGCTAAAAAGCGCTGCCGTACCACAAGGTATGGTATTGCTTGAGGTGAACTTCCGCGTCGAAGCCATTGCGCCAAGGTTACTTAATTTGCCTGCAACCTTAACCACGCAAAATATCCGTGTCTTTATCAGTGAGCAGGGCAGTGATTTATCAGCCCGTATCAGCGCCGATATGATTATGCCGCACATTGAACGTTTGGATAAAAACCGCGCCCGCCAAGTGATTAAAGTACGCGGCGATGTGATTGAGCAGCGCTATTATGAAGCAGAGGACATTGCCCGTCAGCAGTTGGCTGATATTGGCGAACAAGCCAGTGCCC
This sequence comes from Janibacter sp. CoH_79_TC_3, assembly GCF_058197955.1. Lineage (NCBI taxonomy): Bacteria > Bacillati > Actinomycetota > Actinomycetes > Micrococcales > Intrasporangiaceae > Janibacter > Janibacter sp. CoH_79_TC_3. The sequence continues at coordinate 31,767 of NZ_JBXWIV010000013.1, read as the reverse complement.
GTTTTAGCCAGCAGTGGTCGCGTGAAATCAAACGTTTAAAGCATCTGCAAACGATTAATCCTAACGTCCGCCCAGAAGAGATTGAGCGCTTAGAGCAATTAAAAGCTCAAGGTGAACAAGCATTAGGTAATTTATCGCTCGTGCCAGACTCTATTCGTGTGCTGGTCGCTGTAAAACCATAGTTTTAAGGCCAATAAAAAGCGAGGTGTCTAATCGTCTCGTTTTTTATTTATGTTTGCTGTGTTAGATAGTGGTTTTCTCATTATGATTAAGCTACTAAAATTAAACTACTAAACCGAACCACTAAGCGGCGACTGTCTAGTCAAAATCTCTAATATTCGTTAAGATGATTGTCTTTTCGCTTTATAATGAGTTACCAGTAATCATTTTACTGGTCATTTATTATGTGCTCTAAGCGTTATCTTGTAGATTACTGCAAGCCATTACATATTATTTTAAATTAAAATGCCGAATTGGCTTAAGCCATATCGTATTGATATCGTTGAGTGCTTATATCCAAATGCTTGGCGTTATTGATCAAAATAAGGAAACCTATCGTCATGTCTGATTATCCGCAACTGATCGATGAGCTGCTCGCTACCGTCGCGCTTATCGAAGTCAGCCCTGATGTTTTTGAAGGTAAAAGCCACGACTATGTGGGCAGCCGTATTTTTGGTGGGCAAGTGCTGGCGCAAGCGATTATGGCCGCTTCGCATACGCTCGATAAAGACAAACCTTGTCATTCACTGCACGGTTACTTTTTGCGCGGTGGTGATATCAATCAGCCGGTGATTTATCAAGTACGCCGCCTGCGTGATGGTCGCAGTCTGTCTGCGCGTGAAGTAACGGCAATTCAGTATAAAGAAGTACGCGGTAAAGCGCCTGTCGAGCAAGTGATATTTTCGATGATTGCTTCATTTTCACCGATGGAAGAAGGCTTAGAATATCAAGAAGATATGCCCGTTTATCCGCCGCCAGAAGATTTGCTTGCCGAGCAAGATTTAAAAGAAGAATATGTTGGCAAAGTCCCAGATGCTCTCAAAGCGCGCTTTATGCGTCATCGTCATGTCGAGATTAAACCGATCAAACCGCGTGATCCGATTCATCCAGAACCGATGAAGCCTAAGCAAGCAAACTGGCTGCGTATCCGTGAGCTTGGTAAGCAGCCAGTGGCCATTCAGCAAGCATTATTGGCGTTTTCGTCTGATTTCTACTTGGTAGGTACGGGGCTGATGTCACACGGTGTTAGCTTTATGACCAGTGGTTTGCAAGCGGCCAGTATCGACCATTCGATGCATTTCCATCGTGAGTTTGATTTGAATAATTGGTTGCTATACGATATGTGGAGTGATACCACTTCTAATGCCAAAGGCCTAAACCACGGTCAGTTTTGGCAAGATGGTCGATTGGTAGCGACGGTACAACAAGAAGGTTTGATGCGGTTGCGGGTACCGAAGTCTTAAGCTTTTCAGTTCTATAATAAAAAAGCTTCGATAATAAAAAAAGCGACTCAGAATATATTTTGAGTCGCTTTTTTTAGGAGTTTTATTTGGTTGCAATAACCTATTATTCTAAAATCTTAACCATCGCTCGTGGTAATCCAAGCGTTGCTTGCGCATCACTCGCATTTAACCAGTTAATATTAATTTCTGCCGCTTGCAAGGCTTTAGTTAAAGCAGTCACTTGCTCATTAGCTAAAGTCAGTGATTGCGGGGTTAAATACCAGTGAAAATGGGTTAATGAATGTTTAATAGGCGCGTCATCAAGTAAGGTTTTATTAATGGGTGCTGCTGCTAAATTATTCTTATCCAACCATTCATTGATAATCTGCTCAGCCGTGGTAAATTCTGCTTCGTAGACTTTTTCATTACTAGCAACTTCTAATTTCGTATCATCTTTAGTTTGTGACTCTTTGGCACTCGTCTTACTACTACCTTTACCATCAACTTTCCTTATAAATTCTAATGGTAAACTCCACAGACCACCCCAAATACCATTATCAGGACGCTGTAGCCAAAGTATTTTGCCGTCCATATCTTTAATCAATAGCGCATTGCTAAACTTGCTTGGTTTGGGCTGTTTTTTCGCTTTGACCGGATAATCAGTTTCGCGACCTTGCGCATGGGCAAGACAATCCTCTTGCAATGGACATAATAGACAAGCAGGCTTGCTACGGGTACATAAGGTTGCGCCCATATCCATCATGGCTTGCGCAAACAATCCTGAGTTCTCTCTTGGTGTTAAATGCTCCGCCAACGCCCACAGATCTTTGGTAGTAGTGGATTTAGTGATATCACCATCGATAGCTGCCCAGCGTGTGAGGACACGTTTGACATTGCCATCACAGATCACACCATAACGATGCAAGCCCATTGCCATAATCGCCCCAGCGGTAGAAGGCCCAACGCCAGAAATCGCTTCCCAACCTGCTAGTGTCTGCGGAAATTCGCCCGTTTCATTGATAATCTCAACCAACTGCTTCGCGCCTTTGTGCAAATTACGCGCCCGCGCATAATAGCCAAGCCCCGCCCAATGCTCCGCCACCATATCCCATTCTGCTGCGGCTAAATCCTGCACGGTCGGAAACGACGCCATAAAACGGGCAAAGTAGGGTAGCACTGTCGTTACCTGCGTTTGCTGAAGCATGACTTCGGATAGCCAAACAATATAAGGATTGGGCGTGTCAGTTTGGTGTTGTTGCCACGGTAAATCGTGGCGACCGTTTATTTCAAACCAAGCGAGTAGGCGAGGTGCGAAGGAGTTGAGGGAATTCGTAGAGTGGCTAAAGGTAATTTCAGAAGAGGTAGAATTGGCAGTTAGCTGGGTCATAGGCTCTATTATTTAGTGATTTTAAGGTAAGTAATTATACCTTATATAGGGTTTTTCTACGACCTAGCTATTGCATATTTCTATTAAATAACATAATAAAAATAACTACTTAACGATATCAAAAAGTAAGAGGTTGTTGATTGTGTGGTCTACATAATTATAGATATAGCTATCTTCTGATATATAACCAAAAAAGGGGTCTTTTTCCGACTCTAAATTAAACTTATTTAAAATTCGCTCTAATATAAACTGGCCCTGATTACCTGTCTGGTGATCTTCTCTAGGAATATAAATATTATTATTACTATTTAATTTATCAAAAACCATCAAAATTAAACTTCTTACATAGTTTTGTTCTACGATAATATGATCTTTAGGTAAGACTAAACGAGTACAACCCATAAAGTCTAAAAAGTCCTTACTAATAATATTTTTGTTTGAAACTTGCTGAAGAATTTTTTTGTCTATAATGTAAACAAATGATAAAAATACCATCATAATCTGCTCGCTGCTTGGCGACTGACTTATTTCTTTATCTTCAAATACAACTAAAGTTTCTACACAACGAACGATCTGCTCAATATTTCTTAACGACATTCCACCGACATCAAGAAACGTCGGAATCTCATAAATGTATTCATTATCCTTAAAATCTTGTGGAATGACCTTACTAGCTTGCACCGTGGCACGAAAATAAGTAACGTTGTTTTCAATTGATCTGCCTTCAATATCTTTGATAGTCGTGGGCAGTTTAATTTGATATTTAAAGAATTTATACAGGTAGTCTTGTGAGTTGGTTTCACTTCCATAGCTGTGTTTAATAGTGGCTTTAAGCTGCTCAGCATTAGTAATCAATACAATTTGTACATTTTTAACGTCAAAAACGTGTTTGATGGTTTCTAACATCATTACTGCGAAATCAGGTCGACAACGGTCAAGCTCATCAATTAGTAAAATGATTGGGGTTTCTGCTGATATCTTGATGAGTGCATCTTTTAAAGTAGCTAAATTCTTTTCTGCTTCTACCTGATCTTTAATTAGAGACTCAAGGGATTGATCGATAAGTGAGCTAGAGCCATCTTTTATTTCATTAAGCCCATCTGTTAGTGCATCAGGAATATCTACTACATATCTACCGAATACAAAGCCGACAGCTGCTTTTAAACCTACTCCAGTAACAAGTCTTAAATAAGGTATTGCTTTTCTAATAAATTCACTTTTTTCTTTGTCATTACTGTGGAATCTAGCAACTTCTGCAATAAGTGCTAAGAGTGGTTCGTTAGCATGGTCAGCTTGAAAAGCATTAACATAGCCAACTTTATAATTGTTAGAGCTATCGTCTTCAATTAGGTTTTTTAGCTTAAAGCAGAACTCAGTTTTTCCTGTACCCCATTTACCATCAATTATCAAAGGGGAGACATCAATATCTGAGTTCAATAGCCTAATTATTTTTTCAGCGATTGGCTTACGTGAGAACTCGTCTCTAGCATCAAAGGTTAAGGCTTTCATTTGAGTATAATCTGTCATCTTAACCCTCAAGTATATTTAGAGATAGCCTCAAACCTACTTCCGATTCTTCCGCGTTTTCAATCGACGTAAGCGTTTCTCTTCTTCTTTAGCGATTCTTTTCTCTTCTGCAGCGATGCGTTGCTCAGCGACGACAAGCTCTTCAGCTTCGGTCATTGCTGGCGTTTCTAACGTAATGCGCCCAATTTTAGCGCTACGTAATTCATTCACGAGAATCTCAGACATGCGGTAAGTATCGACTTTATTGCCCGCGCGCACACAGCCTCGATTGCGCCCAGCGATTTCAAAAAACTCCCAATCCGTCTTAGGTAATTCGTCAATTTTATAGCGGGTTTTTAGCAGCTCAGGATAGGCTTGCATTAGGTACTCAGCGGTATAACTGGCCACATCGGCGAAGTCAAAAGCGGTATCACGAATACCGCCGGTCGCTGCCAAGCGATAGCCAGAGTTTTCGTTTTCAACCTTTGGCCATAGCATACCAGGGGTGTCATAGAGCATGATGTCATCGTCAAGTTTAATTAGCTGCTGCGACTTGGTTACAGCGGGCTCGTCACCGGTTCTTGCCACCGCGCGTCCAGCCAAGGTATTAATCAGAGTCGATTTACCGACGTTTGGAATACCCATTATCATGGCTTTAATTTGACGACCGGTGCCAACTTTATTGGGCACGAGGTGTTTACAGATTGCGATGATACGTTTGACGTCATCGGCTTTATTATTGTCGCAAGCGATGGCTTTTACCCCATCTTGTTGCTCAAGATATTCCATCCACGCTTTGGTCAATTCAGGATCGGCAAGGTCAGCTTTATTTAGAATTTTGATGACCGGTTTTTCGCCGCGTAATGCCGCAACCATGGGGTTTTCGCTACTATAAGGAATACGCGCGTCAATCACTTCAATGACGACGTCCATTTGCGGCATGATTTCTTTGATTTCGTTACGGGCTTTGTTCATATGCCCAGGGAACCACTGAATACTTGCTCTCTTATCCATCTGCTTTACTAACCTTTTATAAAAAATGCTAAAAGTAAGACGATTGTCATTTACTTTTTAATGGCGTCCAGTTTACTACATAAGCAAAGTAATGACGCTAAAAAGTAATGATGCTAAAAGTGCTCACGTTAACATTTCATTTAATGCTCAGAGCAGACTATCCTTCAGACTCGTCTGCTAAATCCTCGCGTGCTGGCGGTAGCGGTGCTAAATAACCAATGACTAAGATTAAGCTACCCGCGCCAAGGAAAGAAATTACTCGCCAAATCGCCTCAGTTTGCGATAAATCAACCAAGACCAATTTTAAGACCACAATACCCAGTAAGCCAATACCCATAAACCATAGCGTACGCTGCCCATAGCGGCTAGCAATAATAGTGGCGACCAAGGCAATGAGCGTCCATAAAATGGTTAGTCCCGTCTGTACTTGTTCGCTATTCCAAGTGCCTCCTGTAACGTCGTATAAACCGCCAGTCCATAGCGGCGTGCCAATAAATGCATGTAATGTTCTGACTAACATACTAGAGCCTATCCAAAGGCCAATCAGCGCTAAGACAATTAATAGCATATCGTTTTTAGGAATGGCGCTTAATAGGCTTCTCGATTGCATCTCATGTGGCTGACGGAGCAAATAAACGCCCAAGCCGTAAAACACCACCAACCATAACGTCATATCATATAAATTAAATAGCGGAAAGTAGGGCAAGCCCCAAATCATGCCATCGTAAGTAAAGTTGGTAAAAATAGCCCAGCCTAAAGTGATAGGTACAAAGATTTTGGCACTGTCTAATAGTGCCTGATGCCAATCAAACCAATAAGGCGCAAATGCTGACGAAGGAGTTTTTTGTTCTATATTATCGTCTTTAAATTTTTGAGATTGGATATGTCGATAAGTTACATACAACCCTATTAGCATAAAGGCAACCGGAACTAAAATAGTCATCACACCTTTTGAATCAGGCAAGCCATAATGCATAGCTTCTGCCAATAGGATGATTCCCGCCCCAAGCCAGCTCGCGCTATCGTAGGCTTTTAATTCTGCTTCTTTATGCCATGTTCTTAACCACAATTGCCCAACCGCCAACCAGCCTATGAGTAGCGTGATAAATATCGGCCAATGAAAGGTTGTCCATTGATAGCTAAACTCATAATTTTGCGGCAGTTGAAATATCAGCATCGCATAAAATAGTAGCAATAACCCATGGCTAAACTGCCTAATCTCGCGCCACGAATGATAGTGATTAATTGCCTGATAAATAATTATGCTGGTTAACGTGGCTAATCCTAGCAGTGCCGTTGTTGCCAATCGCCAGCTTACAAACCATTGGTCAAAATCGATGACCAATACATACAGCAACCAACCCATCGCGGTAAAGGTCAAAAAGCGACTCAAAATTGGACTTCGCCACATCAGGTTAAACACCATGCTTTGGCTATTAACACTGGTTAGCCATCGCTGAGCGGCTTGGCTACCGATTCCCAGTGATTGAGCGACGGTTGCTGTTGCGTCAGACATTGAACCTGCAGTTGTATTTTGCTGTGAAACGCGGTTTAGACTGTTATCTAAAGTGGTAGGCGAGTTGCTGGCGCGTAAGATAAACATCGTTGCTAGATAGCTGAGCGCCGAAATCGTCAAGGCTAGCGTTGGATAGTCTTTGATAGTAAAGAGTATATTTATCATTAGCATGGCGATACTAAGCATCTGCAATAACAATCCAAACAATACTGACCATGCGCGTAGTGAGCGCCGACCAAACCATACCAAAGCCAGCCCTTGCACTGACCAGCCGAAGGCAATCCATTCTGCATTTAATGCTAGCGGAATCACCAACGCCAAAAAACCAAACCCTAACGCCAACATGCCCTCAGTAATTAAGGCATAACGCTGACTACGCTGCACAAATACCCATCCAATGCTCAAATAAATCACCGCTAAAACAGCACTGGTGATGGTCAAAGCGTTAGAAATATCTTCTAATAGTACTGAAAATAAACCAAAGGCCAATATCGGCACGGAAAATAGTAAGCCGGTATCAATAGGGAATACATAGCTGTTGTTTACTAAATGAACCTTACCTATGTGGTTGACGTTGTTTGAACCATTAAAATTATCTACAGTATCGGCAATATCTGTATGGGCGAGACATGCTTCATTCAGCGTGTTATAAGCGATGATTTGTTGTGCATAGCGAATGACGACAAATAAATATAGCATTACATGCAGCGCGACCAGTAATACCAATGACCAACGCTGCGCCTCAATAACAGTGCTTAAGCTTTCCGTTGCACCCCAATAGTATGCCAGTCCAAAAGTGACCACCACGCCGAGCAGATTAAGCATTTTCCAAGTACGGTAATGCGCAATGACGGCAATGGTGACGTTTAATAATAGATAGTAGCTAAACAAGGTCACTAAATTACCAATATCGCTACTGGTCAATATTGGCGCAAAAAATCCGCCAGAAAGCGCTAACAATGCCAACGGCAAGGCGTTTTGGCGTACAGCTAAGCCGATAGTAAGGGCTGATAATATGCCAAGTCCCATAAAGCTGGGCACACTTGCCAGTACTTGATAGACGCTATAAGCAAAAAAGGTGGTTAAATAAGCAATCGCTAAACCTGCGCCTTGTAAGGTGATGCCATAAGCAAAGCGATTTTTTGCTAATTTTAATCCTAACGCCGCCAGCCCTAAGCCAATGATGCCAATGCCAATGAGCTTTATAGTAATGGGGATTTCGATATAATCGCTTAACAAGCGCAGTAATAACACCACACCGACGAGCAATACCAACACCCCAACGCGCACTACTAGGTTGCCACCGAAAAACCAATTTTGCATAGAGTGAATCAGTGAGGTGACGATAGGCAAGGAGCGTTCGTCTGGCTCTATGGTTGAAACGGGGTTTTTCGATTCTACCGGTTTTGGCTTTAAGCCGAAGTTTTCTATAGGTTCGGCAATAGGGTCAGCGGATGTAGCCGATTCTACTGCTGCTAATGGTAGTGGCGGTAGTATTGGTAACCGCGAGGTTGGATAGGTATCGGGCGGCACAGTTGGTGCTGAGTCAGAACGGCTCTCTTGAATAGGATTTATATACGCAGATTGAGAAGTCTCAGCTATCGTCACACTATCTTTGTGCTGCTCAAGCTCAGCTTGTAGCGCTATCATATCGTGGCGCAGCTGCTCAATTTGCCGATTAATCTTGCTATATAGCACTATAACGACGATTAATAAAACAATAAAAGCCAGCCAACCCAGCGGGCTCATTAATAGATATAGCATCCTCGTCACTCAATCCACTTGATAATAAAGTGATAATGACGCTATTTGCTAATAAGCACAAGATTAGTCGTTGTAGTTATTGTATATGGCGACAAAAAAGGGTCACCTCCTGAGAGAGCGACCCTTATTTTTTCATGTTGTCTTTATTTATAATAATCTTAATTTACAACAACTTTAAAATTATTGACCGAGATTGGTTTTCATAAATTCAAGCATATTTTCCCAGCTTTGCTTGGCAGCGGCTTCGTTATAGCCCAAATCTACCCCATTTTTGGCAGCGCGCTCATCGGCATGCGGATTAGTAAAACCATGCTTGGCGTTGTCATAGACATCGATGGTGTAATCAACATCGGCGGCATCTAGTTCTGATTTTAAGCCCTCTATCGCCTCCATTGAGACCATTGAATCATCACGACCATGAGCAACCAATACTTTGGCTTTGAAGTTTTTATCGGCTGGTTGCTTGGGTGATGGATTACCATGGAAAGTAGCGACTGTTTTTAATGGCATACCTTCGCGTGCCATATCAAGGACGACTTTACCGCCAAAGCAAAAGCCAATAGCGCCTAGATTATCGCCATCAACCGCCATCTGGTCGCTAAAGTCATTCAGGATTAAACGGCAGCGCGCCATCAGCATGTCTTGATCGGCAAGTACTTGCTCCATCCACATATTGGCTTGAGCGGCATCAGTAGTGAGTTTGCCTTCACCGTAGACGTCCATCGCCACGGCGGCATAGCCTGCTTCTGCCAAGCGCTCAACCACCGATTTTGGATGCTCGACCACGCCCCACCATTCTGGCGCGACCAAAATACCCGCTACTGGCTTATCATCTGAGGCAGATTCTGGTAGCGCCACATAGCTGATAAGTTGGACGTTATTTTCAGTGGTACTGATTAATTCAAAGGTCTTAATTGACATATTATTGTCCTTTTTTATGTTATGAGTGTTGTTTTATAAATATCAATAATGCGTATGTTTGCTCAATCCTTTTGTTTACTCGTACTACCTTAACGCCCAATCTAGTCAAAAACAGCTATAATACTGTAACGCTCTTTATCAAAATGTCTCTTTATAAAAAATCGACTATAACGCTATGACTATCAACTTGTTAAATCAATCTGCTGCCAATTTAAACGCTGATTCTGTTCTGCCGCTGAAACCTTCTGTAGATGCTGTTTTAGATTCAGGGTCAAAACCAATCGTCAGCCTCTTTCCTGCTAGCAATACTAGCAGTGACAATAACAATGACAATTGTAATGAATCGACTGAAATATTGCGTCCACAGTTTTGGTCACGCTTTACGCTGTCAGAATTAAACCATAGCGAATGGGAAGCATTGTGTGATGGCTGCGGCAGTTGCTGCCTCATTAAATATATCGATGATGAGAACGTCAGCGATGACAATAATCATGAAGCAGAAATGGTCGAATATACCGATGTGACTTGCCAGCTGATGGATTGTGCGACGGGCTATTGCCAGCATTACGCCACCCGTCAAGAACACGTGCCCGATTGTATTCAGCTGACCATGGACAATTTACCGCAAATGATGTGGCTGCCATCGCACTGTGCCTATAAGCGCTTATATAAAGGACAAGGCTTGCCAAGTTGGCATTTATTATTGACTGGGGACGCGGTGGCGACCCAGCAGCAAATGCGCGCTGCCAATGTCGGCGTAGCAGGGCGCTGTGTTTCTGAGATTGGTATGTCTGATGAAGAGATGGAAACGCGGGTAGTAAATTGGGTCAATCCTTAGCATCAGCCGCCAATTTAGCACTTGCTTCAGCACCCGCTTGCGAATCAGCCAGTGGCGGTATAGGAATATCTTGCCGAATCTGCTCAGAGAATTTACGGCTATTTGTAACGCTATTTCCTGCTTGATTATCAAAGCCGCGAACCTTGGCGTTGATATGGGTGCGCTCGTACCACGTGTCCATTGACCAAGGCTGAGCGTCTTTGTGAGGATTGGCGTCGAGCATGCCAACATCGTATAAATAGTTTGGCAACCAACCCGATACCCAAATCCGATAATCCCATGGCAAGCGGTCGCCACTGACAATACGCGCCATATAAAAAATAATATTGGTACAGTTGCTCATCAACGTATTGTACCAAGCTGGCTTGGCATTCAATTCATCGGCAGCCGTTAAATAAGACTCAAATAACGATTTGACCTCATGCTGCTGTAGGTTGCTGACCGGAAACAGATAAACTTGCTCACCGCGGGCATTAGTACGCGTGTAGATAATGTCGCGCTCTTCTGCGGCAATTAGGCTTAACTCAAAACGTCTAAAAAATCCTGCCAGTGCCGAAAACGATTCGCCATTTTCTTTACGAATCTCAAACGAGAAGGCAAGCGGTCTATCATCTTCAAAGCGGAAACTGACCAAAGTATGCGCAATCAATGGCCCCATCCAATAAGAGTTGGTGACATCGACGCCAGACAGCTTTGAAATATCAATGGTGCGCGTGTCCCAATGTGCAGTTGCTTCCTTATCCGTATGCCAATCGAAATTACGTACATTGCTGAAAGTAACCAAATCAGAATTAGTGGCATCGCGCTCATAAGTAACCCGTTGACTGACCTCAGGCATCCAGTCGCGATCTTGCTCGGGCTCGATAGACATAAACCAGCCAAGACCGACGAACCAAATAGCCGTGTATAAACCCATTAGCCATTTGCTTGCTGCTCTTCTGCTCGTGTTTTGGCTGGTTTGGGCATTAGTGATTGATTGACTAGTCGATTGCTGATTATTCAAACGTTTAGCAGTTTTTGGCCAATAGCGGCTACCAAGCAGGGTTATTAATACGCCAACAATGACGATAGTTGCCAGCCACGTGATGATCGAGCGCATCCCAAATTGATACCAAAGCGCCATTAACAGCCAAATGGCAGATAGCAGCAAAGTAGTAACGATTAAAAACTGCACAAGGTAATAGCGCCAAGTCCGCTTTTGCTGGCGACCATAAGCTGCACCATGTTCTGAGCGATTGCTGTTTGAGAGCGGCGTGAGCAGGCGAGAAAAAAAGGCACGTAGCGACATAGATTTAACTTTGAGGTATAAAGGCTTTGACCATAGCAAAGTTTATAACACACTGACAATACAATTTGAGTGAATTTGTCGTTGAATGTCAGCAAGCCTTGCGATAAAGTGAAACTTATTAAGCTGATCTGTTTATATTTATTATTTAATCATCTAATGATAAACGACCGGTTTTATTTATTACTTTAATCCCCATCTACATTTTTTATGATTTTACATAATATTCATATTGCTATTAACTAATTACTATTAACTAAAGAGGTTAAATCACATCACCATGTCTGACGACACTCCCAGCCCGAGTAGTTGGTCGATGCGCGGCTTAAAACGCTGGCTATCGACCGCCCCCGAAACCCGTGATGAACTGATTCGTTTGGTACAGGACTCGCGTCAATTCTTAGAGCCTGATACCGTCGATATGCTAGAAGGCGTCCTTGATCTGCCTGCGACCCAAGTTCGCGAAATCATGACCCCGCGCCCGCAAGTGGTTGGGCTGCATGAAAGCACCAGTCTTGCTGAAGTAATGGACATCATTCTTGAGACCACGCACTCGCGCTATCCGGTATTTGATAGCCAAGATGATGACGCGGTTATCGGTATCTTATTGGCAAAAGATTTGATTCCTATCCTTGTGCATATGGTGCGCAACCAAGAAGACAAAATCGATAGCAAACGCCTCAGAGACCTTGTGCGTCAGCCACTCTATATCAGTGAGACGGCGCGTTCTGATACCTTGTTACGTTCCTTGCAGCGCACCCAAGTGCATATGGCGATTGTCGTTGATGAGTTTGGTAACTTTGGCGGTGTGGTGACCATGGAAGACTTACTCGAGGAAATCGTTGGTGATATCGTCGATGAACATGATGACTTCGATGAAGACAGTGATATTAATAATATCGTCGCCGACCCTGAAAAGCCAAACACTTGGCGCGTGCAAGCGTCGACCGTGATTGAAGACTGTAATGATGAGCTTGGTAGTCACTTTGATGATACCGATGTCGATACCATGGGTGGTTTGGTTATGCACGCACTTGGCTACGTGGGTGATTTAGAAGGTGAAAGCGTGGTTATCGATGATTGGCAAATTACTATTACCGATGTCGAAGGACGCTTTATTCAAAATTTAGAGCTCACCAAAGTCAATCCTGACCAGCAAATATTAATAGGCAGTCATTAATTTATTATTGATTACCACTTAAGCTTTGGACTTAAACATAAAAAAACACGATCGAATCGTGTTTTTTTTGCTTTTAAAAATGCTTTTGTGCAACGCAAATTTACCTATTAAGTGATTTAGACTGGTATCATGAGCAGGTTTAATTTTTGAGCGCTGTATTGAGCAATTCATGCCTGGCTGTCAATTAAGCGCTAACTGAATAAATCAAAGTTAATATCTAAGTTTTATAAGCTTTAAATGACTGAATAATAAGGTTTTGGATAACTGCTATGCGTCTGTCTACTGTTGATTTGCAAAAACGTCTAAACCCCGATAAGCCAAAGGGCTTACCTATGGTGCTGACTATATTAATTGCGTTGCTGGCAGGCGCAGTATTTATCTTTGCCCTTGCGCCTTACGGCTTTTGGCCTGTGGCTTTGATATCGCCCGCTATTTTGTATGCGCTATTGATGCCTGATATGACTGGCAAGCGAGCTTTTCTTATCGGTCAGGCTTATGGCACTGGGCTTTGGTGTGTCGGAGCGTTTTGGCTCTATACCTCTATTCATGTTTATGGCGATACCCCAGTATGGCTGGCGCTGATTATGATTGCGCTGATGGGCTTGGGTATGGGATTATTCCATGGCTTTTTGGCGTTAATTTTCAATCGGGTCGTTGGTAAGCAGCCGTTATCATTTGCCGCGCTTTGGGTATTACAAGAATGGATGAAGACATGGCTATTTACGGGTTTTCCGTGGTTATTTGTCGGTTATGCGTTTACTGAGCAGTATTGGCTATCGTCATTAGCGCCCGTTGCTGGCGTGTTTGCGGTTTCTTTTGTTGCGATATTACTGGCGGCAAGTTTGGTTGAACTGCTGCGTCGCCGCGGTGGTTATATGATTCCTACCATCGCGTTGTTGGTTGTCAGCTGCGCATTATGGTTGATAAATCCACAATGGACGAAACCAAAAGGCACGCCTGATTTATCGGTGTCATTAATCCAAGGCAATATTCCGCAGGATTTAAAATGGTTAACCGAATATCAGGTAGAAACGCTAAAAATTTATGCGACTTTGAGCAGTACCGAATGGGGCAGCGATATTATCTTGTGGCCAGAATCTTCCATTCCCATGTTTCAAGATGAAGCGGTAGGCTTTATTAATGAGATGGTAAAAATGGCCAAAGAAACAGACACCACTTGGGTGACTGGTATCCCTTATAAGGATGAAGCGGCTTTTAATGCCAAAACTGATAAATACCCACCATTTTATAATAGTGTGATTGCTTTAGGTGCCGATGCAGAGGGCATGTATAAAAAGCAGCGTTTAGTACCCTTTGGTGAGTATATTCCTTTTGAAGGAATGTTAGATATTCTACCCAATCTAGCGGGTAGCCAAGATATCATGAGCTACAGTCGCGGTAGTGACAATCAATCGCCATTGCGGGTACGCGGTCATAATTTGGGCGCGGCAGTGTGCTATGAGGTTGCGTATCCTGATACCACCCGCAAAAACGCTATTAATACCGACTTTTTATTGACCATCTCAAACGATGCATGGTTTGGTAGCTCGGCAGGTCCGCTACAGCATCTGCAAATGGTACAAATGCGCGCGCTTGAGAATGGTCGCTGGTTTATGCGCGCCACCAACACCGGTGTCACCGCCATCATTGACCACAAAGGTCGTATCGTGAAGCGCGCGCCGCAGTTTGAGCGCACGGTATTACGCGGTAATGTACAGGCGCGGGTCGGTAATACGCCGTTTATGCGCGTTGGTAATTATCCTGTTTTAATCATTATTGCGCTTCTGCTATTATTAAGCTATCTTGGCAAGCGTGCGAGCCCGCGTAAACGCTTAGAGCACGATTAGCAGCTTATCAAAGCAGGCAGTATAGAGTCAGTTAAAGAGTTGATTTAAATTTTTTCGCTAATAAATCCTTTAAATAGTTAAGGGTTTTCACAAATCGACATAAATTACGATATAATAGGTCAATATTTTAAATATTTTGTGCAAGGTGGATAAGGTATGTCAGAACATATTGTCGAAAACAACCCTAAAAGAGAGTTCTTGTTTGCTTTAGGCGGTGTAGGGTTATTTTTAGGTATCGTCTTATTGATTGGTATTTCTGGCTTCTTACGTCCAGCGGGTGAGCATATCACTGCTGAGACGACTGAAGCAGCGGCCGCCGCTGAAACCGGCGCGACTAATGAGAAGGCTGATACAGCCGAAACAGCTGCCGCGCCAGTCGAAGAGACGGATGCCGCAGCGACCGCTACGCCAGCAGATGCTACGGTAACGCCAGCTGCAGATACTGACGGTACGGTGGTTGCCGCTGAATCTGGTACGGCAACTGCTGAAGGTACAGTTAATCAAGCAACAGTCGCTGATGATGCTGACTTAACCGCTACGCCAGCCGATGCTGATTTGGACGCCGGTAAGACTGGAGAAATAACGCATACTTGGAAGGCTGAAGAGTAAGCTTGTTACTGAAGTATTTTGTTATTAAGATGAAATATTTATATAAACGATAAACATAGTTAGATACCCATAATTAAGTACAACTGTTATGACGATACTTTATTCTAAGAGTTAAAATACTCTAGAAGCTAAAAATAAAAACCTGCGCTTGGTTAACTGAGCGCAGGTTTTTTTGTAGGTATTTGTGTAATTATTGAATAACTTTTTCTTTACTTGATTATAACCAAGTGAAACAATAATGCGCCTATGTGACCGCTTATCTAAATAATTGGGAGTTTGGTCGTCATTACAGTGGTCTTTAAAGGAATAAAGTTATGAGCACAGACTCACAATCGAACGCTAGTGCTGCTGAATTAGTAGCATTGGACAATGGCTTTATGGGGCATCCTAAACCCTTAAGCTCGTTATTTTTCACAGAGATGTGGGAGCGTTTTTCTTATTATAGTATTCGTCCATTATTAGTACTCTTTATGGTGGCGACAGTTGGCAGTGGTGGTTTTGGTTTCGATGAAGCAACGGCTTCTGCCATCTACGGTATTTTTGCCGGTTCATTATATTTGGCGGCAGTGCCGGGCGGCTGGCTCGCTGACAACTGGCTTGGTCAGGAGCGCGCGCTGTGGTGGGGCAGTATCATTATTGCGCTTGGACATTTATGCATTGCGTTGTCGGCTATGTTTGGCATGGTGCTATTCTTTGTCGGTTTGATGTTTATCGTCATTGGTTCAGGATTGTTTAAGACCTGTATTACAGTCATGGTTGGGGCGTTATATCCCGAAACGGATAATCGCCGTGACGCAGGATTTACTTTGTTTTATATGGGCATCAATATCGGCGCGCTATTGGCAGCGCTGATTGTTGGGGTATTTAGAGAAAAAGGTATGTGGCATGCAGGGTTTGGAGTCGGTGGTTTGGGTATGCTGGCTTCCTTACTGATTTACCGTTTTTCCGCCAGAAAGACATTAAATCGTTATGCACGTGCCAAAAATATCACCGCTGACTGGGAACAGGCGACTGACCGCTTCAAAAACGTAGGTCGCTGGGTGCTAGGCTTTGTTGGTGTTTTGGTGGCATTGGTCGTGCTAATTAGCACGGGTTTGATGCCCTTTAATCCGATATTGGTCGCCGAGTATATGACCTATACCATTGCTGCTGTGGTGCTGCTATATTTTGCGGTGATGTTTATGTCATCACGGTTGAGCTCCTCTGATAAAAAACGCTTACTGGTTTGTCTATTATTGATTATTGGTTCGACCTTGTTTTGGTCAAGTTTTGATCAGCAGCCGACCTCGTTTAACTTATTTGCTGATCGCTATACTGATTTAGAAGTCATGGGTTTTCATATCCCAAGTATCTGGTTTCAGTCGTTAAATCCGTTATTTATTTTATTATTAGCGCCCATTATCAGTATCTTATGGGTGAAGCTCGGTGCTAAAGGTCTTGAGCCTAACAGTATGGTGAAATTTGCTATCGGTATGTTGTTAGCTGCTGCAGGTTTTGGGCTAATGATTATGGCTTCAAAAAGTATCTTGGTTGCTCCCGGTGCTTTAGCATCGCCACTGTGGTTGGTTGGCAGTTTGTTTTTACTGACGCTAGGTGAGCTGGCATTAAGCCCTGTTGGCATGTCATCAATGACGCGCTTGGCACCTGAAGGTATGCAAGGTCAAATCATGGGGCTGTTTTTTGCTTCTATTGCCATGGGTAACTTGGTCGCTGCCTTCTTTGGTAGCCATGTTACCGCTGATAAAATCGAAGGCTTACCAGATTTATTCTCTATTATGACCATGTTCTTGGTAGTGACCGCGCTGATTTTATTGGCATTGTCAAAACCGATGAGCAATATGATTAAAAACAGCAGTAATATTAGAATGTAAGCAATGAACGTAAATAAGAGGCTAATATAAGCACAAGAGTATTATTGCTATTTATAGCAGCCGCTTGATAAGTGATAAAAATACAGAAGCTACTAAACAGTGGCTTCTTTTATTTTGAGTCATCCGTCATTTTTACGATTCGTTCATGATTAAATGGGTATTGCTGTTAAAGGTATTTATAAGTTGGTTATCATCCCCATATCGTTATATGCGCTATGTTGTATCTGTAGCAAACTTAATAAACACCCGTTCAATTAACCGCTAATAATCAGCTGATGATGTCAGTTTATAATAACAATATATCGAGAACGTATCGATTATGCGGCACTGTAGTGAGATGAGTCTCTCCTACTTATGCAATGTTTTACGTAGCGTTTTATGTAGCTCTGTGCTCGTGCTTTTATACTAAATTTTTATATAAAATAAGGGACGTTATGTCTACTCAAGAAGTAACTTCGAAAACTGAAATTCAACAGCGTATTACCAGCTTGCGTGATGCTATTGCGGCGCAAGACCTAACGGCGATTATCGTGCCGTCAGCAGACCCGCATTTATCTGAGTACTTGCCTGAATATTGGCAAGCACGCTTATGGTTATCAGGATTTACAGGTTCAGTCGGTACGCTGGTTGTTACCGCTGATTTCGCTGGGCTGTGGACGGACAGCCGTTATTGGGTACACGCCGCGCATCAGCTAGAAGGCACGGGTATTACTTTAGAGAAACTGGCTCCCGGTCAGCCAAACCATATCGATTGGCTCGCTGCGCACTTGGCCGAGGGCGATAGTGTCGCCGTTGACGGTAATGTGCTGTCTATTGCTGAGCAAGATAGACTGCTTGATGCTTTTGATGCCAACGATATTACCTTAATCACTGAGCGTGATGTATTGACAGACATATGGAGCGATCGTCCAGCGCTACCATCAGCACAGCTATACCAACACGATGCGCAATTTGTTGCGCAGTCTGCGACTTCAAAACTTGCCGCCGTGCGCGCAGGTATGGCGGATGCAGGCGCAAGCCATCATTTGCTTTCAAGCTTAGATGACATCGCTTGGTTGACCAACTTACGCGGCGCTGATGTTGATTATAATCCTGTGTTTTTAGCGCATATGCTGATTGATGCGAATAAAGCGACCTTGTTTATTGATAACAATAAAGTTAGTGCTGACGTTGAAAAAGCTCTTAACGATAGCGGCATCACGCTTGCTGACTATAACGCTGTACAGGAGGCATTGAGTGCGCTGACGCCAGAAGACTTGTTATTATTAGACTCAAGCAAAGTGGCAGTAGATACGCTATCCCAAATGGGCGACGGTATAGGCTTTATTGAGCAAATGGCGCCGAGTACTTTGCTCAAATCGGTCAAATCTGATGCTGATATCGATCATGTGCGTGAAGCCATGCGTCAAGACGGCGCGGCATTAAGTCAATTCTTTGCTAAATTTGAGCAGCGCCTAGCAGATGGCGAGCGCTTAAGTGAGCTTGATGTCGATAGCATGCTTATCGAAGTACGTAGTCAG
Source organism: Janibacter sp. CoH_79_TC_3 (assembly GCF_058197955.1). Taxonomy (NCBI): domain Bacteria; kingdom Bacillati; phylum Actinomycetota; class Actinomycetes; order Micrococcales; family Intrasporangiaceae; genus Janibacter; species Janibacter sp. CoH_79_TC_3. The sequence goes on along the minus strand of NZ_JBXWIV010000013.1, from coordinate 13,067 downwards.
CAGCCGCATTATGTCTCGCCAAGCTTTCCAACGATTGCAGGTTTTAATGAAAACGGCGCATTGCCACATTACCGCGCGACGCCAGAAAAATTCAGCTACCTTGATGTCGCTGAGGGCGAGGGCGGATTGTTATTGATTGACTCAGGTGCCCAGTATCAAAACGGTACCACAGATATCACCCGCGTGGTCGGTATTGGTCAACTAAGCAGCGAGCATAAACGTGATTTCACCACCGTGTTAAAAGCGCATATCGCTTTAGCAAAAGCACATTTCCCTGATGGCATTGCCTCACCACTCATTGATGCTATTTGCCGTGCACCATTATGGCAAGCGCAGATGGATTATGGTCATGGCACGGGTCATGGCGTTGGTTATTTCTTGAACGTCCATGAAGGCCCGCAAGTGATTGCTTATAGCGCTAGCACGCCAAAAGAGCGCGCGATGAAAGAAGGCATGATATCCAGTAATGAGCCGGGTCTATACCGCGAAGGCAAATGGGGTATCCGTATCGAAAACTTGATGGTTAATATGCCCGTGGGCAATCCTACTGAGACTGAGTTTGGTCAATTCTTAAACTTTGAAACCATCACTTATTGCCCAATTGATACACGCTTGATTGAATCGTCATTATTAACTCAAGTCGAGATTGATTGGTTGAATAATTATCATAGCCAAGTCTATGCAGAGCTAAAAGACCGCGTTGAAGGTGCGGCACTTGACTGGCTGACTGAGCGTACCAAGGCTATCTAAAGTAAACGCTTATATTTGCGAATTTAAAACAAAAAAGCCCCGTAAATTTACGGGGCTTTTTCTATTCTAGAGATTTATTGCTATCGGTTTCTAAACGGAAAGCAGTATTTAGCTTTTTTTCGAATCTTTGTTAGTTCCTACTTTATCTTCGCTTAGATGTTGGGTCACCTCGGCACGCAGCCAAGATTTTAAATTCTCAGACATCAGCATCATCTGCTCACTGAGATAATCATCAATTTGTATTTCAAGCTCACGGATTAATTCTGGCGGAGTCGCGCCAAGCTTTGCGTCTTTTAAAGACAGATGAATGCCAGCGTCTGCAACCGCTTTATCGATAACGGTTTTCATATTATTATTGTTCACGGCATTTGCAGGCTCGTGAATTGACCTTTTATCAGCATCAGTTTTCGTCGCGTCCGATTTTGCATCTAATGTTTCAATTCTTTGATGGTTCTCAACACGACTATCAGTAACCGACTTTTCTACTTCGCTAGTGTCATTTTTGCTAGTAACATTCTTGCTAATATCATTGTAATCAATACTGGCAGATTTATTATTAGCGAGTTGCTCATTGTGCTGTTGCTCTTTTTGCGCCGCTTCTGCTTCTTTTAATTTGGCTTCTTCTTTAACCTTAGTGTCTGCTGCTGCTTTTGCCTGTTTCTCTTTTTCTAAACGTTCTTTTTCTAAACGCTGTTCTGCTTCCAAATGTTGTTTTTCGGCAGCCGCTTGCTCTTGGGCTTTTTTGTCGGCAATTGCTTTGGCAATCGCTTGTTCAGCTTCATGGTTTTCATAAAGATTATCAAGATGGGCATCTAAGTCATGAGTGCTAAAAACAAAAGTTTCAAATGGTGTGTCATGCTGGAGTAGGGTGGTGATGTCGGTGAGCTCTTGGATGATAGAGGCGCGTATAGGGTCTGGTGCACACGTCCAGCGCTGATAAAATTGAGGAGAAAATGAGTAGCTTGACATGGTATCGTCCATAAATGTTGCAAAAATTACCCCTTATCATACGCAAGTATGATAAGGGGCTGCAAGTGGTCAAACGTAGTAAATCTGACACCAAGGTTACAACAGCTAGAATGCAGGCTTTCGGGTGTTACTGCTTGATAGGCCAACGGGCAAATATCAACGAGCCGTTAGTGCCTCCAAAGCCAAAGCTATTGGATACCACATACTGTAGATTTTCAACCTTACGCGATTGGTTAGCCACATAATCAAGATTACAGTTGTCTTCGACGTTGTCTAAATTAATGGTCGGCGGTACATGCTGATGCTGTAGGGCAAGGATGGTGAATATCGCTTCGATACCACCAGCAGCACCCAGCAAATGACCAGTCATCGATTTGGTTGAGCTGACCAGAATACTGTCTTTAACGGACGCAAAAACGGTTTCAATAGCAATGGATTCAGCAACATCGCCAGCAGGGGTACTGGTGCCATGGGCGTTGACGTAGCCAACACTCGATGGCTCAATACCGGCATCGTTTAAGGCATTTCGCATGGCTCTTGCTGCCCCGCTACCATTTTCTGGTGGCGCAGTAATGTGGCTTGCATCATCACTCATACCAAAGCCAACCAGCTCAGCCAATATTGTCGCACCGCGTGCTTTAGCATGCGCAAGGCTTTCAAGTACGACGACACCCGCGCCATCACCAAGTACAAAACCATCACGCTCTTTATCAAAAGGACGCGAGGCTTTGGTCGGCTCGTCATTACGAGTTGAGAGGGCGTGCATCGCCCCAAAACCCGATATACCAAGCGGGCTTGAGCCTTTTTCACTGCCACCAGCTAGCATCACATCGGCATCGCCGTAAGCAATCAAACGCGCTGCAAGACCGATAGCATGGGTCGCGGTGGTACAAGCAGTCGAGGTCGCAAGGTTTGGGCCTTTCAAAGTATGCTTAATGGCAACCAAGCCTGCTGCCATATTGACGATAGAGCCAGGAATAATAAAAGGCGACACTTTCAGCGCGCCTTTTTCACGCAAGGTATCACGGCTGTTTTCAATGGTTTGGATACCACCGATACCTGAGCCTATAATCACACCAAAACGCTCTTGATCGACGCCGTGTACAGGCGCATCAACCGCACTGACTTCATTGATGTATCCCGCATCTTTTAATGCCATTGCGGAGGCCGCAACGGCATAATGCATAAATTCATCATAGCGGCGCGCGTCTTTGGCATTCATATATTGTTTGGCGTCAAAATCCTTGACCACGCCAGCTATCTGTGCACGATAGTCGGTCGCATCAAAATGCGTTATTTTAGCAATACCACTTTCACCATTGAGCAATTTTTTCCACGTGCTTTCGACATCAAGGCCAAGTGGCGTGATAGCACCCATACCGGTAATCACCACGCGCAACTCATCAGAGCGCTCGTAGTGCGGTGGTTTCTGTCTTGGCTTATGCGCCTGTGTGTCGACATTATTTGTCGTTTGCTCGATAACTGAGTCGGTCGGTAAACTGCTATGCTGGCTCATGCGCTGTATCCTGTACTTAAGGTCCTAAGAGGATGTTATTTCTGAAGCCATTATAAAACACATAAGTGTACGTATGTAAACTAAAATTTGGCCCATCAGGCAAAACAGACTTGACCCAATACCACACCTTTACTTGCACCAGTCACCGCTGGCAAGTTACCGGTTTCACCCATCAGTGTTTGCCTTGCGAGCCATGCAAAGGCGACGGCTTCTACCCAAGCTGGATTCAGTCCTAAGCTGGCAGTGGTTTCTACCGTGCAATGGGGTAGGTGCGCTTGTAAGCGAGTCATCAAATAATCATTCAATGCACCGCCACCGCAGACATAAACCGAGCTATTTTCTTTTGCATTAATAAACCTATTAATTTGCATACTGGCACTCATCGCCGTCAATTCAGTAAGCGTGGCCTGTACATCGGCTGATGAATAGCGAATATGAGCAGATGCTTGGTCGAATTTTTGTAGTTCATTCTGTAGCCATTCTAGGTTAAAGTCTTCACGCCCTGTGCTTTTAGGATACGTTCGAGCAAAAAACGGATGCTCTATCAGCTGGTTAAGTAGCGGCTCAACGACTTGTCCTGACTGCGCCCACGCGCCACCCGCATCATAATCTTTATCAGTATGCAATGCTGTCCACGCATCGAGTAATAAATTGGCAGGGCCGGTATCATAACCAATCACTTTATCTACTTGTTTAGGATTTGAGGTGTTATTAGCACTAGCGCTCGCTGGCAAGACGGTGATATTAGCAATACCGCCCAAGTTTAATAACACCCGTGTGCTATCAGGCGTGGCAAATAAAGCCTGATGAAAGGCAGGAACCAAAGGTGCACCTTGACCACCGACGGCCATATCGCGGCGGCGGAAATCACTGACAACACTAATGCCTGTAAGCTCGGCGATGATATTGGCATCGACCAATTGTAAGCTAAAACCCATCTGCGGACGATGGCGAACGGTTTGCCCATGACATCCAATCGCTAGCACCGACTCTACATCGGTATTTGATTGCTGTAATAAGGTATTAACTACTTCACTGGCAAACTCGGCATATTCTTTGCTTGCCCAACCGAACCAATCTAACTCGCTGCTGGGTTCACCTGCCGTTGGTAATAATTGATTTACGCCATTGGGCTGACATAAGGCTAATAACACCTCACGCAGGCGTGGCGGGAAGTCCTGACTAAGCGTTGCTAACAGTCGCAGCGGTTGCTGAGTATCTGTTTCAGCACTACTATCATTACCAAATTGACAAAGCACGGCATCCATACCATCTAGGCTGGTACCAGACATCATGCCGATATATAAACCATCATCAAAGTTTTCAAACACCGTTTGCTCCAGTGCATCGGTCAAGGTGGCATAATTTAAGTCGTCAATATGCTCTAAGCTATTTTCTAGACCGTCATCTAAAGTATTGTCTAAAATGTTGTCTAAACCATTGTCTAAGTTTATAGTCGAATTAGTATCAGCAATCGATGCAGGGTTGGTCATGGCAATTTACCTTAAAAAACGCTAGTATATCCCTCAAATTCTAACATCTTTTACTGGCTACGAGATTCTAAATAGCCCAAACGCTTTATCCTTTTAATAAAGACCATAAAGAGAGCATCATGACCACTCAAACCTACACCCTAGAAGAACAACTTGCCTTGATTCAGCGCGGTACGCAAGAAATCCTATCTGAAGAGGATTTGGTTAAGAAGTTGAAACTGAATCGCCCGCTACGTATCAAAGCAGGCTTTGATCCTACCGCGCCTGACCTGCATTTGGGTCATACAGTACTGATTAATAAGCTTAAGCATTTTCAAGATTTGGGTCATGAGATTTATTTTCTAATCGGCGATTATACCGCCAAGATTGGTGACCCTTCTGGTAAGAACAGCACACGTCCGCCATTGACCGATGAGCAAATTAAAGTTAATGCTCAAACGTATGCCGAGCAAGTATTTAAGATTTTGGATAAAGAAAAAACCAAGATTGTCTTTAACTCTGAATGGTTTAAAGACATGTCAGCGGGCGATATGATTCAGCTTTCTAGCCAATTGACCGTCTCGCGTATGCTTGAGCGTGATGATTTCTCAAAACGCTATGCGGCGCAAACCCCAATTGCCATCCATGAGTTCTTATACCCATTGGTTCAAGGCTATGATTCTATCGCCCTAAAAGCCGACGTCGAGCTAGGCGGTACCGATCAAACTTTTAATATTTTGATGGGACGTACCTTGCAAGGTCGTTATGGTCAAGAGCCACAAGTTTGTATCACCGTGCCGATTTTGGAAGGGCTAGACGGCGTTAATAAAATGTCTAAGTCATTGAATAACTACGTTGGTATTTATGATGCACCGGGCACCATGTACCAAAAGCTACTGTCTATGCCAGATACCTTAATCCGTCGCTACTTTGAATTTTTGAGCTTTAAGCCCATGGAAGAAGTCGAAGCGCTAATGACAGAGATGGAAAACGGTCGCAACCCACAAGAAATCAAACGTATCCTAGCAGAAGAACTAATCGAGCGCTTCCACGATGCCGATGCGGCTGCCAATGCGCACAAATCAGCGGGTAACGTACTTGCTGATGGCGAATTGCCAGTCGATTTACCAGAAGTGACGTTAGAGTTAGAAGGGCAGGACGCATTGTTTATCACGCAGATATTAAATCAAGCAGGGCTTGCCAAAAACAGCTCATCAGCTAAAGATATGATTAAACGCGGCGCGGTAAAAGTAGATGGCGAAGTCGTCGACGCAGGCTTTAGCCTAACTGCAGGGCAAACTGTCGTTATCCAAGCGGGCAAAAAGGCTTATGCGAAATTGACGGTAGGATAGTTTTATGAGAAGATTTTTACAATTTTAAATTTTAAATAAGTCTATAATCTATATTATAGACTTATTTTTTCATAAGGATGTTCTAAGAAAATTATGGCTAACTGTCAATTAGTGACACATTCTCCAATAGCTTTAAGTCATTATCGACAACAGATGTCGCTATCTGTAGATTTACTCGCCAAAAAATCAAGCACTAACTCAAAGAAAATTATTAAAGGTGAGTCGGAGGCAGAAGTTTTTACTGTAAAACAGCTAGAGCGTATCGCTAAAACTCTTGTTTTACCTACTTACTATCTTACTTTGAACACTATTTATGATAAAAGTATTCCGAAGTATATCGACTATCGAAATTATTCAGATAAACATGCTGATGACGAAGATGTATATGAATTAAATAAACTTATTAGTGAGGTTTATAAGGATAGAGAAAACCTTCTACATGTATATGATGTTATAGATGAAAGCCTTGGAAGTTTTCAGCTAGATTTGTTAGGAAATAATGCACAGGAAGATGCTCAACGTATTCGAAACTTTCTGGATGTTGAAAATGCTCATTTGACTGTTGAAGGTAGTGATTACTATAGAGCATGGCGTTTGTTACTAGAGAAAAAAGATGTTCTAGTTTTGGAGAAGTCTCGACTCAGCATTGGTTCTGAAGGTTTGTCTCTTTTCTATGATATTTTGCCAATTGTAGTGATTATTACATCAGGTCAGACTCCATCAAGAAAATTATTTACTTTGATTCATGAGTTAGTGCACCTAGGTTTGCGTCAGAGTGCTTTGGATGGCAATATTTTAGAAGCAAATAATCAAACAGAGCGTTATTGTAATGAAGTAGCAGGTCATGTATTAGTACCTACTTCAGTTATAAATAAACTTTACGATGAAAAAAAAGGGTTGATTGATAATATCGAGCAAATTCGAAAGACTATTAAAGTTAGTTACGATGCTATCGCCATACAATTAAAACAGGTCGGAAAAATATCGAAAGATGACTTGAATGCATATTTTGTTAGTAAGCAAGTAAAAATGGATGAAAACGATAGTGGCTTCCGAAGTAGTTATAAGAAACATACTACCTATAACCATTTCGGTAAAATTTATATTCAGCAAGTTTTTTCAGCAGTTTGGGAAGATGCGTTAAGCTTAGGTGGTGCTATGAAAATTCTCGGTATCGAAAGAATGAGTGATTTGGAGCATCTAGAGAAAAAGGCGTTTAACCAATGAGTTTAATTTGCTGTATAGACACTAATGCATTATTAGACATATGCTACCGGTATTATCCTAGTGGTACTTTCAAAAAACTATGGAGCGATTTAGAAGATGCTGTTGTAGCAAATCAAGTACGTTTTATACAGTCTGAGCATATCAATAAGGAAATTGAAGCAAAGCTTATCCAGTTTAAATACCCTAGAAATAATTATGATGATTTCATGAGTAGGTTTAGAGTAGATGTCATAGGAATCAGTGATTATGCTCAAGCTCAGCTGAGTTTAAAGGGTGATTTAGCCAGCAATATTCCTTTTATTACTAAGAAGCCTGGTTCTTTCTTAGATAATTTAGATGAAGATTTATCGAACATATCTTTGGCAGCTCTTAAAAATGCAAAAGTAATAACTAGTGAGCAAGGTTTTAATAGGGATATCACAAGTCCTGCATTATCTAAAACAACACAGTTAAAAATTCCTGATGTATGTAAGTATAAAAATATTCCTTGCAGTAATTGGCTCGAAATATTTAGTCATTTAGGCATGAGATTTTAAATGATAATTCCCCAAGGCATTTACCGCCATTATAAAGGCAACCTATACCAAGTCTTGCATACTGCTCAGCATTCAGAAACTGAGGAATCGCTAGTGGTTTATCGTTGCCTGTATGGTGAGTATGGAGTTTGGGTGCGACCATTAGCGATGTTTACGGAAACTGTTAAAGTTGATGGTAAAGAAGTACCACGTTTTGAGTTAATTAAAGCATTAGCTGATTAATGTTTCAAAAAATTTAAAGCTCTTTGCCCAAATAAAAAGCGACCCGTTAAGGTCGCTTTTTTTATATGAATCAACAATTAACCCTGTAAAAATCCTTTTAATACCTTATAAAATCCGATTGGCTCATCCATTGGCACGGCATGACCTGAGCGCGGCAGCACAACCTCAGTTGCATTGGGTAGCATCTGGGTGATTTTTTGCTGCCACTTAGCATCATACAGCTTAGAGCGTCCGCCAATTAGATTGACCACTGGAATGGTGACCCGCTCTAGCGCGCCGCGAAAGTCATAGGGCAATGTCAAATAGGCTTGCAAGCAACGCATCTTATGATGCCAAATACTGTGATCATAAAGCGCAAGTTTGGGATCGTTTTTATAAGTCATCACTTGTATAAAAGCTTTTGAGCGCGTGCGATTAACGGACAACAGAGAAAATAGCCGTTCAACATCCGTAGCACGGCGTTTTAGGGCAAAAGGCAAATGGGTAAAGCTTTCGACGTCAGCATAAGGCAACGTCCTATCAATCACCTCATGAAAGATATCGAATACTTCTTGCTGCCGCGTGCCAAACAATCCACCTTGCCAATCAGGCTGATTATGGATAGCAGGACTTTGGTCAATATTTAAATAGCGGCTGACTCTTTCGCTACCATAACGCTCAAAGTACGCCCACATCACTTGCGCGCCCATCGAGATGGCGGCAACTGGTACAGATTCTATATTGTGTGCCAAGCAAACTTGCTCAATCACGACACTGATATCATCGGCATATTGCCTTACAAAATCAAATTGGGTCAGCTTGATATCTTTTGCCGCCCCAAATCCTCGTAGATGCGGCAGGTAAAATGCATATTTGCCAACCAAGGGTAAAATAAACGGTAAAAACTCACGTGCATCCATCCCATAAGCATGCAGTAATATTACAGGTTTGCCACTGCCTATGACTGACACTGGTAGCAAAATACCATCAGACAAAGCGATATGAATCGTTTTCAACTGGTAGTTAGCAGGTAAGTTAATTAAGTTGGTTTTCATAAGGTGATAACCCTTGTTTTCATTAAACGGTTTTATAAAGCCGATTGAGCCGAAATGCGTTATCTTAAAAGTACTTATTCCACTAATGAAAGACTGTTATATTAGAGTAGGTAACTGACCATAGCATAAAATCCGTTTAGTGGTGAAAGCAGCTTAGATTTAAAAGCAGCGACTTATTATGCGCTGTAACCAATCGAATTAAGTATCAGTAAATGAAATATAAGGATATTAAGGTATGAACAAGTCGATGTTACCATTGCTTGATAGTAGCCTATATCCACAAATCTGGCAGCAGCAAACATTTAACAATGCGGAAGCTTTATTGCTAGCCATGCTCACGGCAGATACCACAGCAGATGCCGACGCTTTCACAAAGCAATTACTAGCAAATGACATTTATCAAGACTGGATTAATGCCAGCGTATTTGGACGTTACTTGCATCGTAATTTTACGGCGTTCTCTCAGCAAACAGAAGACAGCTTTAATAGTGATATGCCTGCACTATTTCGTCAGGAACTAATGCGACACGCGCAGTATTTACCATTAGAGCAGGTATTGTTTTTTGCAGGCGATTTACCAAAAAGCGTGCGCCAGACAAAGGTTTTAATCACAACGCTCAACCCTGCTACTGCCATCATTGATGCTCAGAAGTTAAGTGCAAAAACTACTATGAATAATCCGACCATGATTATCAATCAGGTAGTGATTAGAGGTAAGCAAGTCTTAGGATTTCCGATACGCCACAATAAACGTACCAGCGAGCGCTTGCGTAATGAAGTGCTAATTTTAGACTTTCAGGATTTGCGCTTGGTCAATGAGATGAATGTCATAACCAAAAAAAGAAGCAATATAGGTGAGACTATATTGCTTCGGTCTTATGAATTACGTTAATGGGCTAAAGGATCGGCTAAACCTTTAAGAGTCTTGCTTGGCAATCGTTAGACCATTATAAGTTTGAGCAACTGGCATGACTTCTAAGCGATTGACGTTAATATGGGCAGGCGACTCGATCAGCCATAATAAGATATCGCCAATATCATCACCGGTCATGGTTTTAAAGCCATCATAAACCTTGGCGGCTTTATCATCATCGCCATGATAGCGCACGTTTGAAAACTCAGTACCCGCGACATTACCTGGTTCAAGGTTGGTCACGCGCACTTGCGTACCGATTAAGTCCGCGCGAAGATTGAGGCTAAACTGTTTGACAAAAGCTTTGGTCGCACCATAGACGTTACCACCGAAGTAAGGCCAACTGCCGGCAATCGAGCCGACATTAATGATATAACCGCTATCGCGTGCGACCATCGCTGGCAAGACCGCATGGGTCACCGCTATCAGACCTTTAATATTGGTATCGGTCATACGCATCCAGTCATCAAGACTGGCATTTTGCGCAGGCTCTGTGCCAAGTGCTAGTCCCGCATTATTCACCAAGACATCAATTTGACTAAAGTTGTCAGGCAAATCAGCAATGATTTGCGGGATAGCAGCCGTGTCACTCACATCCATAACCACAGGTAAAAATGCCTCGCCCAAAGTGTCTGCCAAAGCATTGAGCTTATCAAGGCGTCTGGCACAGCCAATCACGCGATGACCATTGGCAACCAAACGCTCTGCCAACGCTTTACCGAAACCTGCGCTTGCTCCTGTAATCAATACGTTCATCTTATATCCTTATCATTGATGTCTTGTGCTTAGGTCATAGTTTTTATGACGACGGCTTATCTTGGTTTATTTACTTTTTCTTACTTGTTAAATAGTTGCTTACCAAAGATTTTATCACCCGCATCGCCCAAACCTGGGATGATATAGCCGTGCTCGTCCAAATGACTGTCTAGTGCGGCGGTATAAATGGTCACGTCAGGATGGGCTTCATTGACCACACGCACGCCTTCAGGTGCGGCAACCAATACCAATGCTTTAATATTGGTACAGCCGTTTTTCTTCAGCATTTCAATAGTTGCAACCATTGAGCCACCAGTGGCTAGCATGGGGTCAATAATAAGGGCTGGGCGTTTGTCCATGTGGCTGACAAATTTTTCAAAGAACGGCACAGGTTGCAAAGTTTCTTCATCGCGCTGTAAACCGACGACAGATATTTTTGCCGTAGGAATCAAATCGAGCACCCCGTCTAACATGCCAATACCCGCACGTAAGATCGGTACAATCGTTGCCGTCTTACCGATGATTTGCTCACCAGTGATTTCACCACACCAGCCTTCCATCGGAAAGGTTTCAATTTCAAAATCACGGCTTGCTTCATATGCCATCAAGCGTGCAAGCTCTTTGGTCAATGTGCGAAATTTATAAGTACTACAGTCTTTTTCACGCATAAGGCTGAGTTTATGACGGACTAACGGATGATTGATGACAGTGATTTTTAAGTCGCTCATAAGGTCTCTCTTGGTTTTTGGTCTGATGCTTGCGCAGTTACTGCGGTTGCCATTAGTATAAAAGATACAAACACTTACCGCACTTCAACCCTATATCTAGCCCATAAATAGTAAGCTAAATACTTCAATAATAAAGTAAGCCAAATGCATTTATAACGAGATTGGTTTTATTTAAGCCGACTATGTTTGACTATAATCGCGCCCTAATAAATGAAGTAGTGTTTAGGCTTGCTATGATAGCAAGAAAACCGCTTTTCTGATGAAGAATCTTATGACTACACAACCATCCAACCTGCCTGATAATACTTATGAAATGGATAATAATTCGATATTGTCCGAAGTCCGCGCAGCAGAAGTAGAAACCCATCCGTTCGGTCCAGTGTTACCACCCGATGCCACCGTAATGATGATGGGCACATTTCCACCGACCGCTGATAAATGGGCAATGCGCTTTCACTATCCTAACTTTTATAATGATATGTGGCGTATCTATGGTAGTGTTTTTTTTGATGACGTGGATTATTTTAGAGTAGGGGATGAGAAGCGCTTTGATCCTGAACGTATTCGCGCCTTTATGTTCGAGCGCGGTATTGCTTCTTGTCCAACGGTTAATCAGGCTATTCGTGAAACGGGCAATGCCTCAGATAAAAACCTAACTGTCGTCACGCCAGTTGACCTAGATAATATCTTGCCACAAGTGCCAAAGGTTCAAACATTATTTACCACGGGCGGTAAAGCCACCGAGGTGCTACTAAATTTATTAGCCGAGCCGCCTGCCAAGTCTAAGTATCCTAAAACCAATCAAAGTATGGACTATCCTTACGAATGGCAGAGTGACAATAATCAAAAAGCCGATGTGAACAATCTTACCTTATATAGGTTGCCTTCAACATCACGCGCATACCCTTTAGCGTTAGATAAGAAAGTCGCTGCCTATAAAGACTTTTTTAAAAAGATAGGTAAACTATAAAAGTGCCATACATAGAAAAATGCTATATATAGGAGATAAGCGGTTTTAAGCAAAAAAGGCTATTTATGATAAAGGCAAAACTATTTTCAATCTTAACTGACTGATAAATAGAGGGTATTAATGATAAGTGGAGATAATCTTTGGAATAGCAGACAAACCCCCTTGACCCCCTACTAAAACCGCGTATAATGCCACCCAGTCGGAAGGGAAGGCGGATTGGAGAATAATTTATTATTCTAATCAACCTAACCAAGACTGAGTAAATCATTATTAACTTAAACCCAGTTTAAAACTAAATAAATTTACCTCTTGACTTACTGATTAAAGCGTCTATAATACGCACCTCATTAAGACAAACGGAATGACTTATATGTGAATGTTACATATAACAAACCTGACTAACTTACTGAAACAATTTATAAAAAAGCTTGACAAACCAAATCATTATGATATGATAGTCGGCTCGCTAGATAGGATAAGTTCTTAACTTAGACTGACTAGCAAAGAGAAATACCCTATATAATCATCTACTGGACGACAGTAGATTGACACTATTTAAAAGCATAACTAAAGAACAACTTGTGTGGATTTTTGCTGATTCAGAATGCTAAAAAATAAAGTT
>NZ_JBXWIV010000012.1:0-77926 GCF_058197955.1 Janibacter sp. CoH_79_TC_3 | reverse complement strand
TATATCAGTGAGATTAAACGCATCTGGCAGGGCAGCAAGTGCCGTTACGGTGTTCGTAAAGTCTGGCAGCAGATGAAGGCGGATGGTATTCATGTGGCTCGTTACACCGTAGAGCGTTTAATGAAGCAGTATGGTATGCAAGGCATCTGGCGCGGTAAGGGCAAGATCACCACCAACAGCCGTAACGACCAAAAGCGTGCTGATGACTTGGTTAATCGTAACTTTAATGCCCATCGTCCTAATCAGCTATGGGTCGCTGACTTTACTTATATCAAGACGACGAGCGGCTGGGTTTACACCGCCTTTATTATTGATGTGTTTGCTCGCGCTATCGTAGGTTGGAAAGTCTCTAATCGCATGAACACGGATATGGTGATGGTAGCTTTAAATCAAGCGATAACAGATAGGAATAATCCTAAGGATGTGATTCATCACAGTGATCGAGGGGTTCAGTATTTATCCATTCGCTACACGGATAAAATGAAGGACTCTGGCGTTATCGCCTCTGTGGGCACGACTGGTGACTCATACGACAATGCCTTGGCTGAGACGGTCAATAGGCTTTACAAGTCTGAGGTGATTGAGTATTTAAAAGAGAACTGGCATTGTGTTAACGACGTTGAACTGGCAACCCTTGAATGGGTGGATTGGTTTAATAAAATACGACTGCATAGCACGATTGGTTATGTGTCGCCCTTTGAGTTTGAAAAGCGGTATTATGATAGTTTAATCCTGTCAGGCATCGCGGCCTGACTCAAGTAAATCACTCTCCGATAAAGTCGGGGCGGTTCACCTCACACATTACAAGTGATCTTAATATAAGTTGAGTCTATCAAATAGACTTCTAATTCTTACTGGAATACAAAAATTTCTTCCAAAGTATAAATTATATATATACTTATTAAATGTTATGTTATAACATTGCAAGAAATTCCAGTGTTTGCTTATATCTATATAATTTTTAATTTTGGTGATCTGATGTATAAATCTTTTAATATCAATAAGTTAAAAGAGCCTTGTTACGCTCCTATATCTTCCTTCAATATCAATATTAAACAGGCAACGGTTATATTCTCAGTGACTACTGTTCTAGGCATGGCAAGCTTACCAGTCATGGCTGAAGAAACTAAGTCAGCAGACATTGAGCTTACTACCTCTACTGATAATGGTGTATCCGATATGGCGATACCTTCAACCACTTTAGATACTATTGTTGTCACCTCCAATCCTTTACTACCTCAGACAAATGAGATGGCAACAGCAACCAGTATTATTACTGGCGATACTCTAGATTCTCAAGTGAATAGCACCCTTGGTGATGCATTAGAAAATGAGATAGGTGTTTCTACTGACAGTTTTGGACAAGGCGCAAGTCGACCGATTATTCGAGGACAGAGCGCACCCCGTGTTCAAGTCATGCAAAATGGTCTGACTGTTCAGGATGCCTCACAGATTTCCCCAGACCATCAAATATCTGTACCCGTATTGGGTGCAAGACAAATTGAGGTTATTAAAGGCACATCAGCATTGATGTACGGTGGCGGTGCTATAGGCGGGGTGGTCAATATCGTCGATGACACCATTCCAAACCAATCGTCAAAGAAAAACCTGAACGGTAAAGTTTCTTTAATCGGTCAACAAGCCACCGATGGGTATCTTGGTTATGCGGAACTCAATGGGAGTATTTATGATAACTGGCTCTGGAGTGGGCGTTATCAAAAAACGGACAAAGGCGATATTCAAGTACCGCATTGGGACACGGATGAGATTAGTAACAGTTGGTATACCCAAGATAATGGCAGTATTGGATTGTCTTATGTGACCGATTTGGGGTATATCGGCGGCTCGTACCAACATCAGTCCTCAGAATACGGTCTGCCATTCCACGTCCATAGCGAGTGCTCGCCTGACAACAACAATCCTAATAAGCTCAGCTGCGCAGTTGGGCACAACCACAACCACGACCACGATCATGGCGAAGCACCGTATGTTGATTTAACTTCAAACGTCTATCAGCTCTATGCCGAGCGGCAAATACCTGTGATAGGGGTTGATAGCATCAATGCGAAGGTTAGTTATACAGATTATCGTCATGATGAGATAGATGAAGGCGTGGCTGGCACTACTTTCAAAAACAGTGCTATTAATGCCCGTACCCAAGCAACCCATGCGACTTATAAAACGGGCAATTTAGGTTTTATGAAAGGGGTGGTTGGATTAGATTATACCAATAGTAAGTTTTCAGCGGTGGGACTAGAAGGTTATCTTCCGAAAACGGATCGTACTCAAGTGGGCATGTTTTTTATTGAGCGACTCACACCGAATTATTTTGGTGCAAAAATAAAAAATGTAGATAAGTTTGCCGACAGTACGTTTTCGTCAGATGATAAACATGCGGGGCACAATCACAGTGGTAGTGCGGACTCTACTGATGAGAGTGCTAGCACTAATGCCATCGTAAGCAAACAAGGTAAAAGTCCTTGGTATATTGAATTTGGTGGTCGTCAAGATTTCCAAAACCTGACCGATACCGAAAACAACATCGACAAAGCACATACTGGTACTTCTGTCAGCTTAGAAGGGGGTAAATACCTTACGCCTAATACACAACTGTCTGTAAGAGTCAGTCACTCTGAAAGACTACCTTCCTCACAAGAGTTGTTCTCTAATGGCGCCCATCTCGCAACCAATACTTGGGAGCGCGGTAATGACCAGTTAAAAGAAGAGGCCACCAATGGTGTAGAACTTACATTACGCTTTGACAATGGCGATAGCTTTGAGACTAGTGTTTCTGCTTTTTATAATGACAGCAAAAATTATATCTATGCTAAAACACAAGATCTCGTTACAGAAGGAGAGTCCGCAGGTTTTAGATTGGTTGATTACGTTCAAAACGACGCGAAACATTATGGTGGTGAAATTCAATCTCGCTACCACCTTAATAATAGCATCAGTATCGGCAGCTTCGCTGATATCGCGTTGATAACGCTAGATAGTAATAATCTCACAAGTAAATATGCCCCAAGGTTAGTGGCACCTCGAATTGGTGGTGATATCACGACTCAATTTGGTCAGTTCGATTTGGTACTTTCCGGATATCATCGCTTTGAGCAAGACCACATTGCTGATTTTGAAACCAACACGCCCAGTTATAACATGATTGACGCGAAGCTTGTTTATCATAGCCCTAACACTTATGACTATACCGCTTTTCTAGAAGTTAATAACCTGCTAAACGAGTTAGCATATAACCATGCCTCTTATCTAGTTGAACATGTACCTAGGCCAGAGCGTTCATTAAATGCTGGGATAACCTATCGTTTTTAACTATCAGTTATTTAAGTATTGGCTTTTCCGACTTTTTAGCAGTAAATAGTGAAAATAATACCCATGAATGGAGTACCTTTATGATTCAAGTTCACCCGCTAAGTAAATCTATTGCGCTAGCTCTATCTACTTCGTTGACAGTCGTGGCGCTTAGTGGTTGTGGTGCAGATGATGACCGCAAAACACCAACAACGCAACCAGGACACGAACACGAACACGACGAAGAGTCAGATGTAAGCGCTGAGCTGAGTCAAGGGCGGATACTGATTACTGAAAAAGAGAGTAATAAAGCTTATGTATATAGTCTTGCTCAAAATAAAGTGATTCAAAATTTCGACTTAACAGGTCAAGCTGATGCCCTACAAACCAGTCCAAATGGTAATTACGTACTAGTGTTCGACCGTATCAATCAAGGGGTGAACTTCTATCATAGTGGGTTAGAAATTGAAAATCATGGTGATCATGATCATCCTTATGCTCGGGATGTCACTAAAATGCCATTGCAGTTGAATTACGCTCGTCCTGTACATTATCAAACATATGGTGAGCAAGCAGGATTGTTTTTTGATGGTTTGGGTGCGACAGGTAATCCAATAGAGAACCCCACACAGGCAGCTGGATTTGCACTAGTGACAGATACAGACATTGCAAATGGTAAACTTCTTTATCAAAAGTTAAATACCAACATGCATGGTACAGCAGAACCTCGCGGGAATTATATTATTAGCACGGGACGCTATGATACAGTGGGTAGTCCACTCGCTGATACAATTGGTGTCTTTGAGCAGCACAATGACCATTATCATTTAAACCAGACGTTCGATACCAAATGTCAGGGTCTTCATGGAAGTGGAAGTGTCACCGACTATAGTGTTTTCGCTTGTAGTGACGGCGTTTTGAGCGTGAAGCAAGCTGGTGAAGTGTTCAGTGCTGAGAAAATTACTTATCCTGTCAGCTTGACCAATAGCCAATGTAAAAATGAAGACGGTAGCAATAGCCCTACTCGAATTGGATCGTTTGCCACCAACTATCATCATAACTATTTAGTTGGCACTGCCTGTGGTCAACCGTACCGTATTGATCCTGTTAGCAAAAATATTGATCCTATTGTTTGGACGACCAATAATAATCGCCGAGTTGTCAGCTATGATTTTGATGCACATGGTGAACATTTAATGCTACTTGACGATGCAGGGACATTGCATCTGCTAGATGTGACACAGAACTATAAACAAGTAGCCGCATTGGATATTATTTCAAATGGGATCAAAAATTATAGTCATGGTGGGCCATCTTTGATCGTTAATCCAAATACCGAGATGGTTTATGTGCTGGACAGCGAGAATAAACAAATTGTCAAAATTAATCCTGATGCTAAAAAAATTGAGTCGAAGCTGAAATTGACCTTTGCACCATCGCAGCTGGCTTGGTTCGGGGTGAAAACTGAACACGAAGATGAGCATCATCACACATCCTAACCTATTCTTTATAAAAACTTAAATTTTTAGACTGAACCCCATGAGTTAATTGTAGCTCATGGGGTCAATCTTTTAGCAGAATAGACAGTTGCTAAGTAACAATTATATTAGCGTAAATGCTTCCTTTTTCATAATTGGTTGCTAATGAATAGATTAAGGCAAAGCTGAGATCTATCATAGTCATTCGAAGCTTAATCAATTGAGTTCAGACAGTATGCCGATGTTTTATACGGGTTAGACAGCTTTTGTGATAATAAAGCTACTATTGGCATAAAAAGACTTGAGATCCAAAGACAAGCCTCTAAACCAAATTCTTGATACACCCACCCTGATAACACTATTCCAATCAGCTAGCCTGCGCACTTAGCCAGACTTATGCCTTAAAAGGGAGTGTGTTCGCGCTCCCCTTCTTAAATTCAAAAATACTTATTTGGCTTCCATCCCCGCCAAGGTCATACCAAGGCGTATAATCGTCGCGACCACTAAAAGCGAGCCAACGCCAAGTGCCCAAAAAATCAGTAACCATTTAAATTGATGAAGACTTTTTTTCATCGTACTTTCCTTCAAACTTACTTACAGAAAAGGCTGGCTCGCTGTAAACACCAGTCTTTTTGCTATCTGCTTTCTAATGATAACCATCGGTATCTACGACTTTTCCACGGAACACTCTATAAGACCAAAAGGTATAAATCAAGATGACAGGCACAATAAATACAACGCCGACCAAGGTGAATTTAAGGCTAGACGTTGGTGCTGCGGCCTGATAAATCGTAATACTCGGTGGAATAATGTTGGGCCAAAGACTGACACATAACCCCAAATAACCCAGAAACAACATGCATAAAACACAAATGAAAGCGCGATCTTCTTGTTTAGAATGCGCTGCTCCCATAAGAAAAAACGCGAAAGTAGCAGTAAAAATCGGTAAAGGCGCCAAATATATAATGTTCGGAAAGTTAAACCATAAATCCCGTACACTTTCGTTAATCATTGGTGTGTAAATGCTGATAATAAACATACAAGCTGCGAGCAACAAAGTTAATGGTTTAATGAATGCACGCATTTTTTTCTGTAAACTATGCTCTGTTTTAATGATCAACCAAGTTACGCCGAGCAATCCATAAGCAAACAGCAAACTAAAACCAGTAAACAGGCTAAATGGACTCAACCAATCCAATCCACCACCAGCGAACTCGCCATTTTCTACTTTAAAACCAAGGATCACAGCGCCCATTGCCACACCTTGAGCAAAGGTGGCCATTAAGGAACCAACAAAGAATAGCTTGTCCCAAATTGGACGATGAGACTCCTTAGCTTTAAAGCGAAACTCAAAGGCGACGCCACGCAAAATCAAACCAAATAACATCAGTAAAATCGGTCCATACAAGGCTGACAAAATTACCGAATACGCCATAGGAAACGCAGCCAATAAGCCAGCGCCACCCAAGACAAGCCAAGTTTCGTTACCATCCCAAACAGGGGCAACCGAGTTCACCATAATATCTCGCTCATGTTCGTCTTTAATAAAAGGAAACAGCAAGCCAATCCCTAAATCAAATCCATCTAAGAACACGTACATCATCAAACCAAATCCGATGACAAAGGCCCAAATAGTCGGTAAATCAAAATGCATTACACTGTCTCCTAAATTTCTACGTCATCAGCGGCAGATAGCAGACGGGCTGGGCGTTTATTCAAACTCTCATCGTTTTCAAGTGAATAATCATCTGCTGGACCTTTGGTAATCAGTGCTAACATGTAACTCACGCCTAAACCAAAAACACAGATATACACCACCACAAAAATTAGCAACGACAAACTCATGGCAGTGAGGCTATTGGGTGAGGCAGCATCCACAGTGCGTTGCAAACCATAAACCACCCAAGGCTGACGACCTGTTTCTGTGACGACCCAGCCTGTAAGCATAGCGATTAGACCGGATGGCCCCATGGCAACACAGAAGCGCAGAAACCATTTTTTATCGTAGATTTTGCCCTTTTTACGCAGAATAAATGCGGTAACGGCCAGCACAATCATCAAAATACCAAGAGCCACCATGATGCGAAAGCTAAAGAAGATCACTGGCACATAAGGACGATCTTCCGGTGCGACAGAAGTGAGCGGTGGAATATCTCCATCCAAAGAGTGAGTCAAAATCAAACTGGCAAGATTCGGAATCTCAATCGCAAAATCGTTTCTTTCCTTTTCCATATTCGGCCAACCAAACAAGACTAGCGGAACGCCTTCACCTTTTTCAGTTTGATGCCAATGCCCTTCCATTGAGGCCACTTTAATTGGCTGATGCTCTAGAGTGTTTAGGCCATGTTGATCTCCAACCATAACTTGCAAAGGTGCCGAAATAAGCAGCATCCACATTGCCATGGACAACATTTTTTTCGCTACTTGTGTATGAGAGCCTTTCAACAAATGCCACGCGCCAGAAGCACCGACCAACAAAGCGGTTGCTAGGAAGGCAGCCAAGCCCATGTGAACTAAACGATAAGGAAAAGAAGGGTTAAAAATGATCTCAAACCAATCGACAGGTACAACACGACCGTCAACAATGTCGTAACCTTGAGGGGTTTGCATCCAACTGTTAGATGCCAAAATCCAAGTCATCGAGATTAAGGTTCCAATAGCGACCAAAATAGTAGAGGCAAAATGTAGCTTTTCACCGACTTTTTTCCAGCCAAATAACATAACTCCCAAAAAGCCAGCTTCAAGGAAGAAAGCAGTCATCACTTCATAACTCAGTAATGGACCAGTAATGGCTCCTGCGAAATTAGAAAACTGGCTCCAATTGGTACCAAATTGGTACGCCATCACAATGCCAGAAACAACGCCCATGGCAAAATTGACAGCAAATATTTTCATCCAAAATCGGCATAAGGTCATGTAAATCGGCTTTCTTGTACACAGCCAAAAGCCTTCTAATACAGCCAGATAGCTGGCAAGACCAATTGTAATAGCGGGAAAAATAATATGGAACGAGACGGTGAACGCGAATTGTATTCGCGCCAAATCAATAGCATTTAAATCAATCATTGTGCCCTGCCTACCCTCTATACTGTCAGAAAGTAAAAAATAATTACTTTGTTGAGTGTAAGACTTTAAAAAATATAGAACAGGCACAATAAATTAATTTAGAATAGGTACAGATTCATTAATAAAGGCTCAGCCATGAGTCAGTTTAAATACCTAGAGCTGGAACACTTATTACGCAAAGAAATAAAAGCCAATCATTTTTTGCCAAGTGGAAAACTTCCTTCTGTCCGAGAAATGTGCCAGAACTTGGGCTTTTCTAAAGCCACGGTGCTACATGCCTTGCATCGACTTGAAGCAGAGGGATTGATCTTTTCTAAACCAAGATCAGGTTACTTTGTCAAAGCAGAGACACAAAATGACCGGCTCTCGCCAAAGCGCATTAACCCACCCGCCGCTCCCAGAGACGTAACCGTACCAGCCATCTTAAAAGACATCATGACACGCAGTGCCGCCTTTGATATTTTGCCAACGGCTGGTGCTACCAATGATGCGAATCACCTCATCACTTTAAACCGGCACTTAAGTAAAGCATTGCGTTCCAGACCCACTCAAAAAGCTCTCTACTACAACGACTCAAGCGGCGATATGCGCTTAAAAGACGCCATTGTGAGTCACTACCGCCACCGTAGTTTGAACCAAGATCCATCACAGGTTTGCATTACCGGTGGTTGCCAACACGCTTTATTCATTTCCCTCATGGCAACGTGCTCACCCGGTGATACTGTAGCAGTAGAATCTCCAGCATTTTATGGCGTACTGCAAATCATGGAACAACTCAAACTGAAAATTATCGAGGTCGCTGCTGATCCTGAAGAAGGTTTGAGCGTTGAAGATTTGGTCGAAAAAATAACAGATTGGCCGATTAAAGCCTGTATTGTGTCGCCAAATTACGCCACTCCCACTGGGGCATTTATGCCTGAAAAAGCACGCCGAGCATTAATCAATCTAGCGGTTGAAAAAAATTTTTGTATCATAGAGGACGATATTTATGGGGATTTGGCTTTTCCGCCTTTTACAGCGGAACCATTGAAGAAATTCGATCCTAAGGGACAAGTTATTCTGTGCAGCTCTTTCTCGAAAAGTTTATCGCGAGATTTAAGGATTGGTTGGGTGTTTGGTGGTAAGTGGCACGACAAGATTACTCAATTGAAACTGATTACCCAGCTCTCCTCTAGCGAATCCACTCAGCAGGGGCTGGCAACATTTTTAGAAGAAGGTCATTACCGACGTTACCTTGCTCAACAGGTCAATACGCTAAAGCAACAACAAAGGGAGCTGATGACTTTATTAGATACTCATTGGAGTGACAAAATTCGCTATACCCACGCCCAAGGCGGCATTTCTATGTGGGTAGAGTTAGATGAAACCATCAACGTACAGCGCAGTTATAATAAAGTATTAGAGCAAGGCGTGATCATGACACCCGGCTCACTTTTCTCGGCATCGGGTCAATATAAAAATTTTTTACGTTTAAGTTATATCCACCCGTTAACCGAACAAAGACAAGCCGCTGTTAAAAAGCTGTTTGACGTACTACTTGGATAGGCTTTTTTAACATTAATCCTAGCGACGAACCCGTTTATCGATTGGGTTCGGTTGCGATACGCTACTATTATAAGTGACGAACAAGCCTTTGATGCCTTTCGCCGGATCATATAGTAAAACTGTCGAAACCAACTTGGTGTATTAGACTCAATTGATCTCTTAGTACATCACCAAAGACACGTAAATTCCCTTGAAAATTTAACCCCTTACGCAGTAAATATGCCGTCGAGTAGCCCTGCCCATTTTTAAGATCAGCGAAGAAAACACAGGCAAACGATAGCTTATCGATCTCACCTTTCAATTCCATTGGGTCATCAACGTCAATCCAAATGTCCGCCGAGGTATTATCACCTCGTTCGACACACACTAACCAAGCCTTCATCGGTAAAATTTGATGGAACTCGAGTGAGTCAAAATCCTCTTCTAAAATGACCTAATCATAGACTTGACTGATCGTCATATCATTAGACTGAATACAGATAATCTTCTTCATACTAAGCTCTTGTAATCCCTCCTAATGCAGTATAAGCCGCCACTCGATAAATGCTGCCTTCATTCTATTTGATCAGAGATATGAGAAACCTCATCTGTCTTCACTTTAATTCACCATGGCTTGTCTAAGAAATTTTTCTAATTCATCCATTTGTAATAATCCCAAGTCTGTACCTTTACTGGTGCGGACTCTAACGCTAGATTCCTCCAACTCTTTTCCTCCAATAAGTAAAAGAAACGGTATTTTTTGCAAGGTATGCTTGCGAATTTTATAACCAAGTTTATCCTTACCAAAGTCACACTCTACTCGCAATGATAAACTCTGTAGTCGCTTCAAGACTTGCTGGGCATAAATCTGTTGGTTTTCAGAAATAGTTATTATCATAACTTGGACAGGCGCAAGCCAAAAAGGTAGGTGACCTGCGTAGTGTTCAATCAAAATGCCGATAAACCGTTCAAGTGAACCGAATATAGCGCGGTGTAGCATGACCGGTTTCTGTTTCTGATTATCTTCGTTAATGTAGCTGAGATCAAAGCGCTCTGGTAAGTTTAAATCTACTTGAATGGTGCCACATTGCCACTCTCTACCGATCGCATCTTTCAGCGTGAATTCAATTTTAGGTCCATAAAACGCACCTTCTCCTTCACTGACCTCATAAGCGATATCAATGTCTTGCAAAGATTGAATGAGCGTCTGTTCTAAAAAATCCCATGTTTGCTCAGACCCTATTCTATTTTTTGGACGAGTAGATACTTTGATAGAAATATTGTCAAACCCAAAATGCTGGTAGATTTTATAAATCAAGCGGATGGTACTGACACACTCTGATAGGAGCTGGTCTTTGGTACAAAATATGTGCGCATCGTCCTGAGTAAAATGTCGAACTCGCATTAAGCCGTGCAGTGATCCTGAAGGCTCATAACGGTGAACTTTACCAAATTCCGCCATTTTAAGTGGTAACTCTCTATAGCTTTTTAAATCATAACCATAGAGACAAACAGCACCAGGACAGCTCATTGGTTTTAACGCGTAGGTTTTTTCATCAGGTGTCTCTACCGCAAACATTTGCTGTTTATAGTTTTGCCAATGTCCTGAAATCTCCCACAGCTCTCTATCCATAACGTCTGGTGTATTGACCTCAATATACCCTGCATCTTCCTGCTGATGGCGTAAATATCCCGTCAGTAATTGAAATATTTTCCAACCTTTTGCATGCCAAAAAACAGCTCCTGGTGCTCGTTCGTCAAAATGTAACAGGTCCAGTTGCTGTGATAATTTTCTGTGATCTCTTTTTGCTGCTTCAAATAATCTGTCAGTTGTTTTCGAGCAGCCCAGCAGGCGACATATATTCGTTGCAGCATAGGCTGACTCGCATCACCTTGCCAATAGGCACCTGATACATGAGTGATTTTGAAGTTTGGCAAAAATGAGGTGTTAGCAACCAAAGGGAATAGATAGATATCATTCACACTATCATCAAGTGGTTGAAATAAGGTCGTTATTGACTCGCTTTGTTCTCTATACTGTTTTAAATGTTCTGATTTAAGTGGGTTTTCTGAGCTGAAGTGAGCAATAGCATCAGTTAGAGAGACGTCACGACCTACTATGGGCTGCTTCTTTTGAACAATATTTTGCATGCCGTTTGATATGTCATTGAGGTGATCTTCGTTAAAATTAGGCGTCTCTGCAAAATCATAATAAAAACCAGTATTTGTGGTTTGATACTGTATGGGCTTGGCACCTGGGTATAAGTGTAAAACTGATTTCACAAGAAGATAAGCAAATGAATCACGTTGAAGCATTGAAGCCTCGTCATCTTGGGACGTGATAAGCTGGATGTAGCAGTCTTCAGTTATGAGATGTTGCAAATCAACATATCGGCTACCAACTTTTGCTAAAAACACTTTTTTATAAGCATGCGGTTTATAGGTTTCTAATAAAGTAGCGATCGATATAGGGTTTTCAATTGAAAGTTGCTGAGCATTTTGGTGACTAATTATTTGGATATTCATAAGTAATCTGTCAATTAATAATTATGGTGGTTAACGGTCGATTTCAAGAGATTGACCACGGCAGTTTGGGAACAGCTGGTTTTGATGCCATGCAAGCTGCCCTGAGATGATGGTGGTATCTACAGAATATCGAAAAGCTTTATGTGCAAAAGGCGTCCAGTTACATTGCATATAGTTTTTAGTATCACTGGCCATGACTTTTTCTTTATTTTCTTTGAGTAATACCAAATCAGCCCAATATCCTTCACGTATATAGCCTCGATCTTTAATGCGAAACAAGTCTGCCACTTGATGTGATGTTTTGCGTACCATAGTTTCGATACTCATCTGTTTGTCCGCAACTAACTCCATCAACGCAGGCAAGGCATGTTGCACAAGGGGCAATCCAGCTGGGGCATTGAAGTAACTTTGCTGCTTTTCCTGCCAAGTATGCGGTGCGTGGTCAGTACCAATAATATCCAAACGATTGGACTCTGAGATCGCTTGAATCAACGCCTGACGGTCTTGTGCTGTTTTGATGGCTGGATTACATTTGATGAGATGTCCTAGCATTTCATAATCAGTATCATCAAAACTTAAATGATGCACACAAACCTCAGCGGTAATATATTTTTTATCGAGTGGTAGGTTTTTAAACAGACAAATCTCTTTAGCTGTGGTGATATGCAATACGTGTAGCTGCGTACCGTATTTTTCAGCCAGCGCAACCGCCATACTTGAGCTTTCAAAGCAGGCTTGTTTATCACGAATACGTGCATGCATGACGGCAGGAATGTCGGCACCGTATTTTTCTTTATACTGTTGCTCGCGCGTTTTGATACGGGGCGTTGATTCACAATGCGTCAACAAAATAGTAGGCACATTAGAAAATAGGCGTTCTAGGGTTTGTGGATCGTCGACCAGCATATTGCCTGTAGACGCTCCCATAAAAACTTTAACGCCACTAACGAGCTTAGGGTCTAGGTTTTCGACGATATCAATATTATCGGTACTGACACCGAAGTGAAAGGCGTAATTTGCCATGCTATGTGTTGCGGCATTTAACTTCTTTTGCTGTAATGCTTGCAAATCTAGTGTCGCAGGCTGCGTATTGGGCATATCCATGTAGCTTGTGATACCACCAATCGCCGCCGCCATCGACTCTGATTTTACAGTGCCTTTTTGCAGTGCCCCTGGATCTCTAAAATGTACTTGGTCATCAATCATACCTGGAATGAGCCAGCCACCTTCTGCATTAATATTTTCTGCATGAGAAACACCGGTAATACTGGGCTGTATTTTCTCGATACGGCCATTTTCTATCAGTACATCAGCTATTTCTTGAATGTCTTCATTCACAATGACAGCATTACGGATGATAATTTTTGGAAAGTTGCTAAAATTCATTTTGTAAGGCCTTGTATCCTTGCACCAGCTCGATATTGGCATTTACCACACTTTCTGAAAACTCACTAAGCGATACATCCATAGGTGGAAAGTCACTTAAGTTAGTGGTGGAGTTAATATGACTGATAGCAGGAACGTAAAAGTTATCAGGTAAGTCTTGTCCATCCACAACGGCATTGTGTCTCACTGCACTTCTATTACCGACTCTGCAATTAAACAAAACACTATTGAAGCCTATAAAAACATGATGTCCAATCTCACAAGGCCCATGAATGATAGAGCGATGAGCAATGGAAGAGTTTTCTCCAATGGTGACAGCGGCCCCAGCTTTGGAGTGAATGACCACTCCATCTTGAATGTTTGAATTAGCACCGATAATGATAGGCTCCATCTGACCGAGTGCATCCAATTCATCAGCGCGGATAACGACATAAGGCCCAATGAAAACATTGGCGTGAATAATAACTTTACCGCAAATAATAGCGGTTTGATCGACATAAGCCGTTTGATCAATGATAGGAAGGTCGCCGGATGGGTTTTTACGAATCATAAGAGAGCTTATTGGTATTGGATAAAGGACTTCTGAAGATTGTTACTTGTGTCAATTCTAAGCCTAGATAAAAACAACTGGGTCGAAAGGTGTGACAGGCGGGGCCATGTTGCTGAACTGAAAATAAAACAGCATCTCCATCACAATCTAATTTGGCATCGATAAGCTGCTGGTGATGACCAGAGCTTTCTCCTTTGCGCCATAAGGTTTGTCTTGAACGCGACCAGTAGCAAACTCTTTTAGTAGTTAAGGTTTCTATGAGCGCTTCGGCATTGACCCAAGCCAACATTAATACTTCTTTAGTTTGGGCATCTTGTGCAATCGCTGCTATCAAACCTTGATCATTCCAAGGAATCTGCTTCATCACCTTATCAAAGCAATACTCTTGACCTTTTTTGCCATGTTCCATTGCTAAGAAAATAGACGTGCTTGCGTTCACCATTGCCATGCGCCTTCTGCGACAGCGTCATGTGCATGCAGGCTTTCTGCATGAATGACTTTGAATTTAAATCCTAAAATATTGGCATAGTCCAAGAATGTATGACGTAACCGCCGTACGGCATCTTCACAGAACATCAAATTTTGTCCGTTTGCCAGTGCAAAAGCTTGTTCATCTACCCGTTTTACCGCTGTTTGCACAGGTGTAGCAAGGGCGTGTTCTGCTTGGTCAATGATTGCGATGAGTGGCAGTTCAGCTAAATCAGCGAATAGCTTAAACTGCAATTGGGCAACGCTACGCTGGCTATGCGGCGTTGCAACAATAGCCTCGGTAGTCCCCAACCAATCGATAACTTCTTCTGAATTGGTCAGATCAAATTTTTTCTCTGACAATGCTTTTTGAAACTGCTTCTGAATCAAACTACGTGATAAGGCAGCCGAACAGGGACAGGTAGATGAATACGGGATCTCAACTTGAACCTCAAAGAAAAATTGCTGATCAATGAGCTGGCAGACCAACTCAAAAGGGTAGCTCTTCCAGCCAGTTAGTGGACTGATCAATGCTGGACGTTCGACATATAGCTGACTTTTTATATGTAATTTTGCATTGTTGGATAAGCCTTCGTGACTTTTGAGAAAATCTTGCAATGTGTCTTTGAGATGCGAAAAATTGAGTGTTTTTAATTTGACTAATTCTAGTAGTCGAATATATAGCCTAGACATATGAATCCCTTTAATAGTAGGGTCATCTAAGCTCACAAAAGCATTGACTTGACTTGGGCAAAGCGTATTTTCTATATAAATAGGTAAGGCAATATTCTCCATGCCAACCCATTCTAAACAAGAAGAATGTGGTACTACATTTGCGTTTTCAGAGATATCAGGAAGATTGTTAATCATTAATATTTAAAACTCAGTTGAATTATAAAATGTTATGTTATAACATTACTAAATATTTGGCAAGTATAGTGGTGCTTGCTGTTTCACCTATATGGATTTCCGTATAGGCAGTGAAATGCTAAATACACTAGAAGCAATACAAATTTTAGAAACTAAAAAAAGATTTTTTACGTTCTGGCAGGAAAAAGGAGCGGCGTTAAACATGGAATTTAAGATTCATATTTTTGGACAAATTCATATCGATAGTGCTAGTTATCGAACGTTAGGCACTGACTACCTTAGTAAGTCTTTCCCTTGTTTGTCTGGCCCCGTTTAGTTGAAAAACCCAACCAACCGATATGCTTTTTATTTTTCATTATTTTACGTACCCATATTTTTTATAACCCTTATATAAATTGATAGAGAAGAGACAGCCAATGAGTAATTCTTTAGCCATCGAAAAAAAGCTGCCTGTGACTGTGTTGTCCGGGTTTTTGGGCGCAGGCAAAACCACGCTACTCAATCATATTTTGAATAATCGTGAAGGTAGACGCATTGCCGTTATCGTAAATGATATGTCTGAGGTAAATATTGACGCAGCATTGGTCAGAGAAGGTGGTGCTGAGTTGTCCAGAACCGATGAAAAAATGGTAGAAATGAGTAATGGCTGCATTTGCTGCACGTTACGAGAAGATTTATTGATAGAAGTGCGGCGTCTGGCAGAAAACAATCGTTTTGATCAACTGGTTATCGAATCAACTGGTATTTCTGAACCATTGCCTGTTGCGGAAACCTTTACTTTCGAAGATGACGATGGTTTTTCTCTCAGTGAATTTGCCCGTCTAGACACCATGGTGACCGTCGTTGATGCCTTTAATTTTTTAAAGGACTATAGCTCTTATGACAGTATACAGTCTCGAGGCGAATCATTGGGTGAGGAGGACCAACGCACTGTGGTCGACTTATTGATTGATCAGATCGAATTTTGTGACGTCATCGTGTTGAATAAAATTGATTTGATTTCAGATGCAGAAAAAGAAAGATTACTGGCAATTATTCACTCGTTAAATCCACGGGCTAACATTGAAATTTCTCAATTTGGTCAAGTAAATTTGGATAAATTGTTGAACACAAATTTATTCGATTTTGATGAAGCCTCTGAAGCACCAGGCTGGCTAAAAGAGCTTAGGGGGGAACATACGCCTGAAACTGAAGAGTATGGCATCAGTAGTTTTGTTTATCGTGCTAGACGACCCTTTCATCCGCAGCGGTTTTACGATTTTATTAATACAGAATGGAAAGGTGTGATTCGATCTAAAGGTTTTTTTTGGCTAGCATCTCATCTTAAACTGGCAGGTTCTTGGTCACAAGCGGGTGCGATGGCTAGACATGGTCTGGCTGGATATTGGTGGGCTAGCGTTCCTGAAGAGGAATGGCCACAAGATCAGCAAAACCGTGACATCATAGAAAGTAATTGGTACGCGAGTACAGGCGATGCGCGTCAGGAGATTGTGCTAATAGGTATGGAGATGGATGAGTCAAATCTTATTGATAAGTTCAATAATTGTTTGCTTAATGATGAAGAAATGGCAGAAGGTCCTGAAAATTGGAAATTGATGGATAATCCATTTCTAGAGTGGACTGACTTAATAGCTTAATTTTTTAAGTCTTCGTAGTATTGAGACATGTTCAATCAAGTCATGAATAAATTGTTGGCATCGTTGAAAATGTCTTTGAAGTTGGTTCCTAATTTTTTGGATGCTAATAAACAATGGGTTAAACAGGGTTTGAACTAGTTATCTAGGACAGCCACAAACAAGACATAAGCTTATCGGCTTATGTCTTTTACACATTTAATAATCAATAAATTATGGTAATAGACCTCTTGCATCAGTCGTTGCTATACGTTTAAGTTCCGTTGTTGGGAGTCAATAAAACGGTATTTTTGCAAGAGATTTAGTCATTATCGGTTTTTAATTGTTTTAATTGAGGATTGAATTTTAATTATGGGAAATTTTTATTTATCAAAAAGCGCCGTAAAACCACGTCACTTCTAGGGCGTAGATATCAGGCGTCAGCTAGTGTCGCTCAGTCTTAACACAGCCTTGTCAACCAAACTCATTGAGGCCATAATCACTCTATGAAAACCCTCAAGTGTCGCATCAAAGACAAACACGCAAACCAGCTAAATAAATTGGCTAGTGCGGTTAATTTTGTGTGGAACTATGTGAATGACTTGAGTTTTAAGCATCTTCAACGCACTGGTCATTTCTTTTCAGCTTATGATATTGCTACTTATGTAAAAGGCAGTGGTGAGTTCTTGAATTTGCACAGTCAAACCCTGCAAGCAATCACCGAGACCCATGCCAAATCTCGCAAACAATTCAAGAAAGCCAAACTAAGCTGGCGTACCAATAACCCAAAAGCCAAGCGCAAAAGTTTGGGCTGGATTCCATTTAAAAATACCGCGATAAAATATTTAGGCGTCAAAAAGGCAGGAAAGAAAAGCCTCAAATCCACCATTCAATTTAGCCTTGCTAAAGGCAAAAAGCTGACCATCGATGTTTGGGATAGCTACAATTTAGCACTCTACACCATTAATACCTGTGAGCTTGTGCAAGACAGTCGAGGTTTTTGGTATGCGTGCGTCACCGTTAAAGAATACCCAAAAACTGCGTGCGGTACAGGCGAAACTGGTATTGATTTGGGCTGCAAGGACTCAGCAACGACAAGTAATGGCGAGGTCTTAGCCACCAAATTGACCCATAAATACGCGCCAAAACTAGGGATTGCTCAAAGAGCTAAAAACAAAAAAAGAGTTAAGGCGATTCATGCCAAGATTAAAAATACACGCCAAGACTTGATCCATAAATTCACCACCAACCTTGCCAAGACTAATAAAATAATCATCATTGGCAAACTTCAATCAAAATCATTTACCTCAACCAAGCTAGCCAAGTCCGTCTATGATGCTGGTTGGTTTGAAGTTAAGCGGCAACTGACCTATAAATGCAAGCATGCAGGTTGCTACTATGATGAGGTAAATGAAAGTTACACCACCCAAACTTGTTCGTGTTGTGGCTCACGCCAAAACAGTCCGAAAGGTAGAGCAGGTCTTGGAATCAGAGAATGGCTTTGCGAGTGCGGTGTCACTCACGACCGCGATATTAATGCGGCAAAGAATATTCTTGCGCTCGGGATTGAGCGTCTAGCAGTAGGAATCCCCTCACTTTAGGGAGGGGAGGAGGTCAAAACCAAAGTGTTACTGCGCAATACAGCGTCATAATCACATTCACTGAATAAATGAGACACATGACTCTCGGCATATGCACCAATTTTTGCAACCAATGTCTACCTGCTTCCTAGAAGCGAATTGATACGAAGTTGACGATAGCGCATAGTACTATCAGCGAGTAATTATCCGACAAAGGCTTACCCGCATGAAATATTGCCAAACTCGGTGCGGCTACCGTTATCGTCCATGCCTTAGGGTTTAGCCATTAAAACAGGACAGATTGCCAAAAACTAAAAGGCAGTTCACCAAAGCGTTGTTTAACAACAGTACCACCAGATTATTCGTGTTTTAACGCTTCCTAGACTACCGCTGTAAAGCCACTCTTAGCCATATGATAGGTTAACTAGAGTAAACAAACCGTCCCTAGAGCTTTTATCGTTAGCATAAGAGCATGGTAGGCAGTCAAATTTTTGCGCCCTTAATAGGTTTAAAAGGTCTATTAATTATTGCCTAAGGAAGCGGATGGGTTTAGAATTAGACGCGTAAATTTACATTAATCGAACTTCGGGGCGGGGCGAAATTCCCCACCGGCGGTATTTTTCTTGGATGACATCATCCAATTAAACAGCCCGCGAGCGCCTTATTCCTCGTGAACAAGGGTCAGCAGATTTGGTGAGATGCCAGAGCCGACGGTTACAGTCCGGATGATAGAAGGATCGACCAAGATTTTGATGCGCCTAGTAATAGGGGCTTCATCTGTGCTTTTTTAAGCGCAGAGATTGGTACTATTTGTCCTCATCACCCCTGTGCATCTTATTGATTGGAGGAAATCAAGATGGCAGGAACATTCTTTATCATGATCGCGTGCTTTACGTGGGCATTGGATACCTTAATCCGGTATCCGTTGTTAGGCGCTGGTTATTCAACCTTGCAAATCGTTCTTATCGAACACCTTACACTGGTATTATTCGTCAGTCCTATGTTATGGCGTTATCGCCATGTTTATCGTCATATGTCTATCAGCGGATTTTTAAACTTGTTTTTTATCGGCGGCATTGGCTCGGCCATAGGCACCTTAGCGTTTACCGAAGCTTTCCATTACTTGAATCCTACTGTAGTGATCTTGCTGCAAAAACTTCAGCCTATCGTTGCCATTTTGTTGGCCTATTGGTTACTGAAAGAGCATATTGAAGGGCGATTTTTGCAATGGGCGGCAGTGATTTTACTGGGCAGCTTTGTGATGATGTGGCCAGATTTACGTGCGTTGAGTAATGCTCAATGGCACTATTCGAGTGATACGATAAGTCTGCTCAAAGGCTACGGTTACACGCTGATCGCGGTAGTTGCATGGGGCGCTGCCACTGTGTGTGGTAAGTATTTGTCCCATCAAAACATACCAGCAAATGCCATTATGTCGGGTCGATTTGTTGCTGGGCTGTTAGTACTTCTGCTCATGGCCTTGGTGCAGTCGAATGGGTTATCTCTGATGACACCGGTGGATCTGAGCTTTGTCGTTGTCATGGCCTTGCTAAGTGGCTTTATTGGCATGTGGTTTTACTACCAAGGCTTGAAAACCATTCCCGCGCAACTAGCTACCTTGGCCGAATTGTCTTTCCCTGTCTTCGCAGCCGTGATCAACTGGGTCTTCCTCGACATGGGGCTGACGGGCTACCACATCATTGGTGGCCTGATGCTGATACTTGGTAACATCGGCCTGCGCATGAAACAACTGAAAAGGAATAACCTAAGCCCTGTGCTGCAGTAAAAACCGTGATATACGAGCCATGTACAGCACAAAAAACTAGGTTGACTGAATTTTTTGTGCTGTTGAGCTATGCTGAAGAAACCGTAGAGATAAACTTGGTAAACTAACGACTCAATGAGGAGTTTATCATGACCAAGAAAATCAGAAACTATAGTACAGAATTCAAAGCTGAAGCCGTTAAGAAGATAGTAGATAATAATGGCAATGTTTCAGCGACGGCAAAGCAGCTAGGCATAGCCATGCAAACCTTATCTAACTGGCACAAGAAAGCGAATGAAGGCAAGCTGATCTGTACTAAAGAATATGATCCTGAGCTTATGGCTATACTAGTTGACGGAGTACGTCTTTATCAAGGACAACCAAAAAATATTTAGCATCATCTGTATGGGTCACGTATTAGATGTCAAGCCATGACAACTGGATAAATCGTGGTATCAGTAATCAGCAGATTCATCGCAATCAGTGTGAGTTGCTAGTTCGCGTGGCTCATGATGAAACTAAATAGTGCTATGGCTGTGAGCGATTGCATGCTCATCTTGCAGAGCAAGGCCATTATATCAGTCAGTACATGGTCAGACGAATCAAAGAAGAATACGGAATCAAATGTCGTCGCCATAAACGTTTTAAAATCACTACTAACTCCAATCATAACAAGCTTATCTATCCAAACCTGCTCGATCAAAAATTTGATACCAGTCGTTCTAACGAGTCGTGGGTTAGTGTACGCGAGTAATAAAGCATCATACTAGAATCTTAAATAATTGATTTATATGTCTTTTATTTATCCCGAGCTTAAAAAGAATGCTCTCAGTATGAATCTTTATTTATTCTAAAGTTTTCTTATATATTAAAACCAACAACTTAGAAGGGACTTGGGGTGATACTTTATTACTCGCTAAAATCTGGCTGGACAGTAAATGCCGTTATGGTGTGCGTAAGGTTTGGTAACAGATGAAAGCGAACGGTTTAGAGGTTGCTCGATGTACTGTTGAGCGATTAATTGGGTAGATTGGTTCAATAAAACACGACTGCATAGCACGATTGGTTATGTGTCATCTTTTGAATTTGAAAAGCGGTATTATAATAATCTTAATCTGTTAGGTGAAGCTGCCTGACTCAAGTAAATCAACCTCCGATATAGTCGGGGCGCTTCATTATATTAAGACAACGAGCGACTGGGTATATACCGCTTTTATTATTGATGTGTTTGCTTGCGCTATTGTGGGCTGGAAAGTCTCTAATCGTATGAACACCGATATGGTGATGGCAGCGTTAAATCAAGCGATAGCAGATAGAGATAAGCCTAAAGATGTGATTCATCATAGCGATAGAGGGGTTCAATATTTATCCATTCGTTATACTGATAAAATGGCTAATTCTGGTGTTATTGCCTAGGTCGGCACAACAGGCGATTCTTATGACAACGCATTGGCTGAAACGGTCAATGGGCTTTATAAGTCTGAGGTGATTCATTATTTAAAGCAGAACTGGACTGGTGTGAACGATGTTGAACTGGCAACCCTTGAATGGGTAGACTGGTTCAACAAAACACGACTACATAGCACGATTGGTTATGTGTCACCTTTTGAATTTGAAAAGCGGTATTATAATAATCTTAATCTGTTAGGTGAAACTGCCTAACTCAAGTTAATCAGCCTCCGATAAAGTCGGGGCGGTTCAGTTTCATGACCTGCTCAGATTTGAAGGGTTAATTCTGGTTTTCTAACTATAAAAAGATGAGCGCGTTTAGAACAAATACTCTAGTAAGAAAGCATTGCGGAAACTACTGTTGAATATGCCGTACAGAAATACACAGGTTGAGAACAGCCACATAATTGACAGGTAGAGTTTGTTTTGATCTGAAGTCCAGCCCCAAGAGCCAAATCTCTTTGTAATATCAGAAAGGATAAGCCATCTGAAGAGTAAGCAAAGAAAAATATAAAGCACAATCCATTTAAGCATTCTACTGTCACCAGAGTTAATATTAAAATATAGAGTGAGTTAATTAAGTACGTTTACACCGTCACAAATAAACACTACTTCCCAAAGCCTTACTTGTCTTCAGAGGTCTTATCTTCTACTGCTTCTACATTTTCGTCTAATTCATGATTAACGTTTCCCAGCTTATCAAGTTTTTCATAGAATATTTCCTTTTCATTCCCTTGGTTACTAAAGATCGTGAGAAAGCTGGAAATTTTATCGGCCGCATGGCTATTGAGAATATCACCGTCACTGCTACTAAATGACTTGGTCTCTTTCACGCTTACGATATCTAAAAATATCCAAACTGCGGAAACCATTACCGCTAGTATAACCAGCCATTTCAACACAATTTTTTTCATCAACGCCTCATACGCTTATTGCTGATTCATCTATTATCTCAAAATTTTTTAGCATATGTTTACTAAAAAAGTTTACCTCCCTGTATATAATCAAAGCATTTTTCAAATATCAAAAGTATAAAATACCATGAATAACAACAATTCAATCAAGATTATGACGAACAAGTATATCATCAGTAGTCTTGCCCTTAGTGGCTTATTGTTGGCCATTACTGGCTGTAATAATAGCCTTGTAAACACCAAAGCTGCCCGAACAGTGACCAATATACCTTCCTTGCCAGACAAGACTAAAAAGCAATCGGACTCTAAAGCTGATAGTAAAGATCACCCTAATACTGCAGACGACTCTGCCTCAACACCTGAGGGTATAACCGCCGTTGTCAATGCCAACAACCAATTCGCAGTGGCCATGTATCAACAGCTAAATGGTCAATCAAAGCAAGTGGATGCTAACGTATTCTTCTCACCTTATAGTCTAACCAGTGCCGTAGCCATGCTGTATGCCGCAGCGGAGGGCGACACCAAAGCGCAAATTCAAAAAACCTTCTACTATCCGTCTTTACCCATCCTGAATCCAAACAGTGCCGCCCTCTATAATCAATTTAACAAACCCAGCCCAAACTATAAATTGAACACCATTAATGACTTATGGCTGCAACAGGGTCGTACTCCCAACCAAGCCTATGTCGATACGGTAAAACGCTACTATGGTGGACAGATCAACACGCTTGATTTTAAAAACAACACCGCAGCCGCTCGTCAAATGATTAATGACAAGACAGCCAAACATACCAATCAGATGATTCCTGAACTGCTCTCAAAAGAGAGTGTTCAGCCAACTACCTCAGCAATATTGACCAATGCGGTTTATTTTAAAGCGGATTGGAGCAGTCGTTTCACGGTCAGTGGTGATATGCCTTTTCATTATTTCGATGGCACAACCAGTGATGTAGATATAATGTTCCAGAATACTGAATTTAGGTATAGCGAAGATGAGCAAGTACAAGTCGTTGAGCTGCCTTATAAAGGTAATGAATTATCGATGCTAGTGGTTTTACCAAAGTCTAAAGAGCCGTCAGCCATGCAGATGCTTATCAAGAATTTGTCGACGACACAAATTAGTGATTGGACCAAACGTCTAAAGCAGCACGATATCAAACTCAATCTACCAAAGTTTAAGATAGATGCGGGCTACCCGATTAAGGCAGTGCTGACGGATATGGGTATGCCAAGCGCATTTGGGAATCAAGCTAAATTTAACGTATTTACAGATAGCACGCCCATCGCCATTGACGATATTCATCATTAAGCAGTGATCGACGTTAATGAAATAGGAACAGAGGCGGCAGCATCGACAGGCGCTGTTTCAGTAGACATATCTGGTTCTATGTATCCACCAGTCACGTTTAAAGCCGATCACCCGTTTATGTTTATGATTAAAGACAATAAAACGGATGCGATATTGTTTTTAGGTCAGGTGAATAAGCCTTAAGAGAGCGAATAATGAAACCAAAATTTAAATGGTATATGGTGCCGATATTTTTGATATCCGTTACAGCCTGCGATCCTGTTGTTGAAAAGACAAATAGTAATAATAATGCCCAAACTATTAAAGTGGTAGATGAGAGTGCTGCTAACAAACCTACTGAAGACGAAGCACCCACGCGCAAGCAGCAATGTGACTGCCTTTGATGTTGATTCGGATATGGGTGATGCCGCTGCGGCTCATGGGGTATTGAATATAAAGAATGGCTGTTTATATATGGATGACCTCTTACTCGTTGTAAGTAGCCCACATATTACCTGGACTCAAGACCCTTTTACGATATCCGATATCAATGAATTTATTTTTGAAATTGGTGATACTGCTTTAGTAGGTGGCTCACAAGCTGACTATAAAAATATGGCTTCATTTGATAGTGATTGGAAAAACCCACCTTTAGCGACTTGTAAAGCTGAAAAAATTTGGTTAATGAATGGTATTAACATACCTCGAGCAGACCTACTATGACAAAGCATAAAATGTATAAAGCACTAGCTACTCTACTTATTACTAGTAGCTTGCTTAGTGGTTGCACATCGACATAAGACAGCAGTATTGATATTGTCTCTAAAATTCCTAAGGAGGATAAAACGATAGAAGTTATTGCTGTTTCTACCGTTACTCAGGACACTAAAGAGACCCAAATTATCCCTATGAGTAAAGCTCAAGCATTAGCCATAGATGCAAAGCATTATGCACGAGCATATGAGGTTAGCCATGTTGAAGCAATGCGCCGTATGCTTGTCATGAATGATGCCCAAGAGGAGATTGATGCTATCAAAAAAGAATTTTCTGATAGGTTGGACGATGCTGGATTCACTAATGAGCCAGAGTTTGCGCTCATCGTAAGCCTATTTGGTGATTGTGCGCCACCTGATCGCACCATATACCGTAATGCTGACAAATTAGAGAACAAACCTATTATATTGTCAGCAGCGGATAAAGAAATGAGGGCAGAAGGCTTTGCTATCACTCAAATGGATATCGATAATGCTGTATCTCTCATTGAAAGCCCAACCGCTATTAAAGTTAAATTTATCGATAATTCTAAATCCAAATCGCTCACTCAAGAGCAAATAGATAACTATGAAGCGCGATCTGAAGAATTACGTAAACGTATTCCGATGCTAGTAGGTATGGGTTACAAGGAAGATGAAGGATTATTTGTCATAGACGTTCATTAAGCTGATTCAAAAAAAGCAGGGTTCACACCAGAACAACTTAAAAAAATCGGTGAAGAAGTCATGAAATCACCAGTACGTATAAAATTTTACGATGGCTATGCTACTGAGGATATAGGCTATGCAGAATAAAAAGGTAATGCTGTTGTCATTTTTAGGGTATGCCTAACAATACTATCTACTAATGTATTTAAGATCATCACGATAGGCATGTAAATGATAAATTATAGTGTTACCTTGATTAATGAACGGGACAAGCAGCTATGAAAAAAAGACTAGCAACATTTTTACTGACTGGCTTGATGCTTACTGGATGTCATAAAGTCATTGATACTCAAATAAGTAGTCCTCAAAAAGTAGTTTCAGCCGTAAAATCAGCTGTTGAAAAAGAATTTGAAGACCTGACAGTACAAGCCAATCAAGGCGATGCTGAGGCGCAATATAGCCTTGCAGTAATGTACGACGATGGCGAAGGTATACGCGAGGATAACGCTAAGGCCGTTGAGTGGTATACAAAATCTGCCAACCAAGGATATGATCTTGCTCAATATAACCTTGCAATAATGTACGACGATGGCGAAGGGGTAGCTCAGGATCGCTCTAAAGCTATTGAATGGTTCACAAAATCTGCTAACCAAGGCTACGCTAAAGCTCAACTCGAACTTAGTAAAACTTACTACAATTACGATGGCAAAGGTACAGATAAGGATTACGATAAACATATCGAGTGGCTTACAAAAACTGTTGACCAAGGGATTGGTCCCATGAAATTCATCAATGGCGTACCACATCGAAAGAGCGAGCGTGTGCTTCAAAATGATGCCAAAGTCGTTGAGGAGTGGCAGAAATTAGCTAACCAAGGCAATACTGAGGCTCAATTCAACATTGGTAACGCTTACTACAAGGGTAAAGGTGTACGTCAGGATTACCCCAAAGCTATCGGGTGGTATACAAAATCCGCTAACCAAGGATATGTTCCTGCCCAATACCAAC
This sequence comes from Janibacter sp. CoH_79_TC_3, assembly GCF_058197955.1. Classification (NCBI taxonomy): domain Bacteria; kingdom Bacillati; phylum Actinomycetota; class Actinomycetes; order Micrococcales; family Intrasporangiaceae; genus Janibacter; species Janibacter sp. CoH_79_TC_3. The sequence goes on along the minus strand of NZ_JBXWIV010000012.1, from coordinate 51,714 downwards.
TTGGAACAATTTATAGCTATGGCGAAGGTGCACCTCAGGATTATGCTAAAGCCGCTAAGTGGTATCTAAAAGCCGCCAATCAAGGAGATGCTAGATCTCAATATAACCTTGGTATGATGTATCTTAATGGCATAGGCGTACGTCGAAATACAGTTATAGCGAAAAAGTACTTCTCTAAGGCTTGTAACAATGGATATCAATTAGGTTGTAACAACTCAAATATAACAGACTAGGTATTTAGAAGCCTGTTTAATTCATAGTGTACGGTCTATATTCAGATTTACACTAACCAAACCCAATAGCTTGTAGGTACTGGAATTACTTAATTAGAGTCAGGCTAAAAAAGAAAAGGACTAAAACGCATTTAATCGATAGATCGAGTGCTTCTTTTAATCAAAAAACTAATAAGAATGAGAAGATGATTTTTTAACTATCATCTCTCTTTTTAACAGTATGCTTTCTGGTACTTAAAAATGTTAAAACGGCTATAACAACTGCAAGTACTGATGAAATAATATAATCTCTATCAGAGGGGTTCTTTTGAATGAATAGCATATAGAGAAGTACTACTGTACAAATTATAGTGAAAATAGATAGGATATCTTTCTTCATTTTGAAAATCCTCTGATGTTTAGACCTTAAAGAGTTTTATAGTATTTACTTGGCACACTTAAGAAGTCATGTGCTATGCGCGATTTCAAAGAGCTGCATAGCCAATCTATAGCCGTCGTTGGTTAACATGTATTTTGTTATGTACAGTTGCCGCCATCTTTATAACTAAACAAGACAGCCACAGGTATTATCGACCAGTGTTTGGTTCGCTGGTGAAGACTTGAATATTAGCCTCTGTGCTACATGGGCTAATAGATTAGCGTATTGAAATAATGTCAGTGTGCTTCGTAGTGTACATGCAGCTGGGTTTTCGCGAGTATTTCAAGTTACTTTTGATTTATCATAACGTCTGTTAAGCGAGGCTTATTTGTTTGTCAGATCACTGTATCCCATCAATAGCTTGTAGTGCTCAGCTGTTAGGATTTAACGCTAATGTGGTGCGCTTGGACAGTAGTTAATTGTTAAAAAGCATGTTAGGCGTTGATTATGATAGGTATATTGTCAGTCACAAATCCTATAATTCTAAAAAATAGAGTAAAAATGCAAAATTTGATCGAAGCAAAACAGTTAAGCTTAAATTTCCCTGATTCGCCTTTGCCATTGTTTTCAGGAATTGATCTATTCTTGACTGATGAATTACAAGCACTTATTGGCAGAAATGGAGTAGGAAAATCCTATTTAGCAGCAATACTAGCGGATAAATTAAAACCTAGTGAAGGAAGCGTACATCGCTTTTGCAATATAGGTTATGTGGCTCAAGGTGAGACAGTATTAACAGGAACAGCAGGTGATATTTTAGGTACAAGTCAGATACAGCAAATCAGCAACCGAGTCCTAGATGGTAAAGGCACACCAGAAGACTTTAGCTTTATGGATGATAAATGGAATTGGGAGGTTGAAACAGAAGCGTTTTTAGCAGAAGGGGAGCTAACACTAGATATACTTGATCGTCCGTTTAAGACGCTAAGCGGTGGCGAACAAACACGTCTAAAGCTATTGGCACTTAAAAAACAAGGTTGTGACTTTCTAATACTTGATGAGCCAAGCAATCATTTAGATCGTGATGGGCGTACGTGGCTTGCGCAGTGGCTAAAAAATTTTAGCGGTGGGGTTTTACTAGTAACGCATGACACTATCTTGCTAGAGCAAGTACAGATTGTTTATGAGCTAACTTCTACAGGGTTATCAGTTAGTCATGGTGGTTGGCATGATTGGTTACAAAGTCAGGAGCAATTGCTTTTGGGCGCTCAAAGAGAGGCAGCTCAAACAAAGAAAGAATTACAGCAAGCTAAACGTGATCAGCAAATTGCTCAAGAAAAGACAGAACAGCGTCAAAGTCGTGGCAAAAATCAGCGCAAAGATAGCAATCAAAGCAAAATTATTTTAGACCGTGAATTAGGACGATCTGAAGCTACACAATCACGCAAAGCTAAGCTTCATGATGATCGAACAAAAAATGCATCTGATCAAGCAGCCAGTGCTAAAGCTCAGCTAGAGATCATAGAACCGCTAGCAATTGTCACCGCGCCACCTGAAGCTGCTAGCAATCCTCTTTTGCATTTATCTAACATCATTCTACCGTTTGGTGCGACAACGCCTATTAGCCTAATTGTGAATAAAGGTGAGCGTATTGCTATCACTGGTAAAAACGGCAGCGGAAAATCTACACTATTAAAAGTAATATCAGGTCAGCTTAAGGCAAAGCAAGGTGAAATAGCAGTGACTGATTCCTATCGTTTAATGGATCAGCATTTCTCTTTTATTGATAAGGAGTTATCAGCACTAGATAATTTTCGTCAGCAATCATCTGGCTGGACAGAAGACTTGTATCGAACCCGATTAGCACAGCTTAGAATCAAAGGTAACGCTGCAATAAAACCAGTTCATACTCTAAGCGGTGGTGAGCAACTCAAAGTCGCTTTGGCGTGCTTATTTTGCGGTGCTACTGCGCCAGCATTATTACTATTAGATGAGCCAGACAATCACTTAGACATAGAATCAAAAAATTTGCTCCAGCAAGCATTAAACGATTACACAGGTGCTCTCATTTTAGTTTCTCACGACGAAAAATTTATAGAAGCTATTGGTAATATGGATTACATAAGATTAGAGAATACAGTTTAAGAAGGTATGCCTTATCGAAGCTAGGTCGAACATTGATTACTTTTTTAAGTGAATATGAATTATAGTAAACATTATTTCTATATTATTTAACAAAGGCTAGTTTTATTAAAAAGGTTTTTCTGAGTATGGCTCTATCACTCTTTGCTTTGGCATCCAATGCTACGGTCACAGTTGCTGATAATCGATTTTATAGCGATGTTGAAGTAGAGCATCCATTGTTTGCCAAAGGATCAGGTGGTACGCAGTGCAAAGGCTTACCTCGCGTTTGTACGCAAATGAGTAGCTGTGAACGAGCTAAGCAAGCGCTTAAATGCGGTAACAAAAGATTAGATCGTGATAAGGATGGTGTACCATGCGAATCAATATGCCCTAGGGGTTAATCATCGTAGTAGCATCTATTCTTGTTGTGGGCTGTAGATTAGACACTGCAGAGGATAATCTTTACGGTGCAGGCTATATGATTGTAAATGAGCATATATGGAGCGAAAATTATATGACTCCCTACCCATTTACAGTGTATAAAGGAGAGATTTCATGCGTATCTAACCCTGGCTTTGGTCGTGAGGTATATTTTGAGGCTGAAGGATACACCGATGAATCCTATATCGGTACGCCACTCAATAAATCATCGGTAGATGCTCTGAATCAAGCCAATATGAGCGCTAATGTGCTTTACAGTATCAAAGAAAATGCTGATTTAAGCGATGCCGTACAAATTGGATTGAAGGTTTGTGATGAGTACAAAGACTATCTTAAGAACCCTTGATTGATACTAAAAAACCACTCTGATTCCAACAACGGACGTATGTTAAACGATTGCTTGCCTAAGTAAATTACGTCGCGATATATTCAGGATAGTTCAAAACGACCTATTACGATAGGTTCAATAAAATATATTCAACTAACAAACACCTAGTTTGCATAATAATTAAAAAAATTATAAGGACAAATTTATGAGGTTGTTTAATAAAATTGCATTAGTTACAGGCTCGGCTCAAGGGATTGGTAAGGCAATCGCAGAGCTATATATCAAAGAAGGTGCAATAGTCATATTAAGTGATATCAATGATGAAAAAGGCAAACAAGCTTGTCATGATATTAATAGCAAGTTTCAAAAGTTGACAGGTATGAAACCAGCAGAATATATTCATCTCGATGTTGCAAATGAAAACGATTGGCAACACGCTAAGCAATATATTGAGAAAAATTATCAAGGTTTAGATATTTTAGTCAATAATGCAGGTATCACAGGGTTTATCGAAACGACGGGGGCTCATGACCCTGAAAATTTAGATATGGCAAGTTGGCACAAGGTACATCAAGTTAACCTTGACGGAGTAGCTTTAGGTTGTAAGACGGCTATAGCTTTAATGAAAAACCGTTCGGCGGATAAAAAAAGCACATCAAGTATCGTAAATGTATCTTCGCGTTCAGGTATGGTCGGTATCCCTTTAGCAGCAGCCTATGCGTCAAGTAAGGCTGGAGTAAGAAATCACAGCAAGTCAGTTGCGTTATATTGTGCCCAAAATGAATATAATATTCGCTGTAATTCTGTTCATCCAGCGGCTATTTATACGCCTATGTGGGATAACATGTTAGGTGAAGGTGACGAGCGTGATAAAGCTATTAAAGCAATTGCTAAGGATATCCCGTTAGGCTATATGGGAGATGTTATGGATGTCGCTTACGCTGCACTTTATTTAGCAAGTGACGAATCTAGATATGTGACTGGAACTGAATTAACTATTGACGGTGGTATTTTGGCAGGAAGTACCGCTTCACCTAGTAATTAAAGTATAGGCTACTGTATTGAGCTTTTCGGTAATTTCACAATTTGATAATCATAAACAATACAACGTGCCTCACAGGTAGTATCAGGATCGGCAGTTTGTAGCTGACTCAATACTGTCCAATTTATCCCGTCCTGTGATCGAAGTACCTGCTTATTTTTATTGGTAACAACGAAATCCTCTGATGAGGGTAATAATTTACTGATGTAATAATCGAATCTATTGTCATCCTTTGACAGCTTTTTAAATAACCAACTTTTATCACGATAGATATAAAGATAATCGTCAGTTTGTAATAATAGGGTGTCTGAATTGTGTTGTAGATTACGTGGACCAGCACCTAATAGATTTTCAGTTGATAGGTTTCGCCAACTGGCTAGGTTATCAGATGAATAAAGAGCCATAGCGTCACCCGTTAGTAAATACTCACCCTCAAAATAGTCAGCATCATAAAAAGCAGGTACATTTTTTATTCGCTGCTGTCGCCAGCGCTTACCATCATGACTGGTAGCCACTACTCCGAATTGACCAGTAGCGACAAACCCGCCATTTAAATAACGAATAGTGGTAAAAGGGTTACTACCTTGCGAATAAACCTTCTCCCAATTTACGCCATCTTTACTACGGACAACGACACCCAGCCTATTATTTTGTGGTACGCCTTCACCCGCACCATAAAACCAGCCATTAGCAAAGATTAAGCTTCTTCCTGACGCAGGTATCCATGAAGGAGTAAGTGTCTAGTCACGACCATTAGTTGAAATATAGGGTTGATAGCCAACTTCAGCAACTACTTTGGGAGAAGTCGTAGGTTTTACGAGAGATACAAACAAGCCATTGCCCTGTGCTATTAGACCTCCTGGAGCTTCAGGCATAAGCTGCCATACTACTCCTGTTTGACTAGTATCGGTATTAATAGGTTCTCCTGCACTGCTTAAAGTATTTTTACTAATAGCATTGATGCTATTTTTTTTAAACTCCGATTGCGATGTTGGGTTACTCGCACAGCCAACGATTACCGCACTGAGACTTATGGTAAGAATTAGATCGTTAATATTCATAAAAGCGCGTACTTTAAGCATGATCACATCCTATAATATTCATATTTGTTCCATGTCTTTAATATTGTTTAGATAATCATTCTATAGGCTTTTTCATATTCAAATAAGCCATAGTTCGATGCCTGTATAGCGCACCAAACATAGCTAGTTATACAATTCGGGAGGCAAATTCACTTAACATACATACTAGATTGTATGTTCCATAACTCCTTAAAAACACCATCTATAGTCTTTAAGTTTTCAGGAGAATCATCTTGAACCAAAACCCCTTTGTCTATCACTAAAACTCTATCAACGCCATTAATAGAGCCTAATCGATGGGTAATCATAAAACTTAGCTTCCCATTCGATAGTTCCTTAAAGTCAGCATAGAGCTTTACTTCCGATTTGGGGTCTATGGCTGATGTGGGTTCATCTAAAATAATCATTGAGCTGTTAGAATTTAAGCAACGTAAGATAGCGAGTTTTTGCCATTGACCACCTGAAAACTCAATACCTCCATATGATTTACCTATGAATGTATCTAAAGAACAGTTAGTAGGTAATCCCAGCTCGTCTCTTACTGTATTAGGGTCAGGTGCCGAGTTATTATTGAGTGTGATATTCTCATTGATGGTCAAATTAAACTTATAAGAATCTTGGAATACTGCCCCAATGCGTTTTCTTAACTCCAATACTTTGTATAAACGTATGTCATGACCGTTTATTAAGATTTGACCTTCAGTAACATCCCAAAACCGACAGATTAAATGAACGAGTGTTGATTTTCCTGCTCCATTATGACCCACAATAGCGATTGATTCACCGATCTTAGCAGAGAAATTTATGTTCTTGAGGATGTATTTTTCAGTATCAGGATATTTGAAACTCACATTAATGAATTGAATGCTTTCTATTCGCTGTATCACTAAGCTGCCATCTTTTATGTCATGTGAATAATCTAGAAAGGAAAAGTACTTTTTAAAGTAATCGAGTATTTCATACAGTATAGATCCATGCTGTATCAGTACCTCCATACGATTGTTTAACATAAATATTGACTGTAAAAGTATAACAATCGATGAAACTGTAATAGCAGAGGCTTTATTCTGTTCATACAATGAGAATAGAACCACACTAATGACTATAATCGTTATGAATTGGAAGGGTATGGGTTTTGTGAAAATACTAAATTGTGCTTTCTTTAGCTCGTTATAAACGTTTTGAAAGGCATTATTATACTTATCCGTTATCAATTCATAGGCTTCGAACAGATGAATATCTTTTTGAGCTTCTCTTGAAAAGGTTAAAGAAGAAAAGTAATCCATAAAACGGCTTTGCTTGCCTGTTTCCATTAAGGCTTGCCAACTGAACGAAGCCACTTTAAAGTTAATGTAAGATAAAGGAACAGAAGAGAGTAAAACTGCGAAGGGAATCCACCATTTGATAGAAAATAACAGAAAGGATAGGGCTGTGATAGTAACAGACTCTCTAATTATTGTGACTAAGATCACCGAGAAATTAGTTGGTCTAAATCTAGATTGGTTTTTTAGAACTGCTATATCGTCTTGAATCTCAACATCATCATAAGCGTGTAGACCATTAAACGATGCGTTTTTTTTCATGATCTGGGTTATAACCCTGTTTGTCACTAGCTGATTTATATGTGACTGGAGATAACTTATTAGAGGATCAAGTAAGGTCGGTGTAAGCATGCTTACGCCCCAAATTACTATCACAAAAATAATTGAGCTTTTAGCATTTGGATTCTCAAAAAGAGAGACAAGCTCACCAGTCGTATATACATTAAGCGCAGGCATTATCCCTACGACAAGCAAACATATAGCCATTGCTATATGATACTTAGCACATGCAGAAAAAACTTCCTTAATAGATCTAAAAAATAATATTATTTTTCTGCTCATAATTTGCATTCTTTAAATTTTAGTAGTCATACTAAAGACTTATTTTTTAAAATGTAATTGAAGTTACATTCACAAATATATTGGCACTACCACCTATGTACATAGCTTAAGATTCAAGTCCTCATTAGGGAACCATACAGGTGAAAGCGTCTGATTAGTTAACCGCAGGTATGTGCTAACTATAGCTTATTCACTTGTCCTAAGAACAATATGGCATTGGTTTTGTTGTCTTTAATCATAAATACGAAGGGGTGATTGGCATGAAATTCAGCGCTGTATGAAGCTGAGACGACTACTGGCACTATACTTGTAGCAGCTGCCGCAACAGTACCTTTTTCATCAACCTCAACCACCGCTTTATGAATAACTGAATCTACTGCTAAAGGTAACTTGTCATTAAACAAGCTAAAATCAGCTTTATTACTAAAAGCTATGGGCATGCCCATCTCAGTCAAAATCGATTCCATCTTATAGCTCTGTTCTAACTTGAACTTGGGCATATTCAAAAAAATCTCTTTGCTCTCTAATCGCTCAGTCCATTTATTAATCTGAGCGGTACTCAAGTTTGCAATCAGCTTTTGCATGGCAGCTGCTTCTTTTGACTTTGGTAAGACAACTAGCATCGATAGTTCATCGCCTTTGTAAGGCAGTTCTACCACTTGTACTCGCTCATCTTCCATGTAATCAAAGCTTTCTATGCTATACATAAAATTCGTATCAGTGGTTGTGCCATTGAGGTTATAAAAAGGTTGAGTGCTACCTCGTAGGCCTAGAGGTTGTGCCCATTCGCTCTTAAAATAAACGGCATTGGTTAATACAGCAGCTGTATCTGCTTTAATACTATCTTTTGCGAGCAGCTCAGGAATCATCTGCTTGGTATGTTTGGCAATGGTCTTATTGATGGTCTGACGGGAAGGTTCAGGACTGTTTTTAAAATCAAGAGTGGTGACTTTACCACCGTAATAGCGCTGCACCGTATCCAAATAAGTTTGATTGGGGCTCAAGCCTTGACGCATCCATAAGTCATTAACCGTGCTTAAGTCATAATTTGAATTGGGTTTATTAAATTGATTGTAGAGCGCGGCACTATTGGGATTAAGGATAGCTGGCGTTGGATAATGAAAGGTCTTTTGGATTTGCTGCTTTGTTTCACCCTCTGCTGCGGCATAGAGCATAGCCATGGCAGTGGACAAGCTATAGGGCGAGAAGAAGATGTTTTTATCTGATTGTGCAGGTTGCTTATTTATCTGCTGATACAGATCAATAGCGAATTGATTGTTGGCATTAACGACTTGCTTGATACCTTCAGGCGTTGAAGCAGAGTCGTCAGCAGCGATATAGTTCTTATCAGTCTTTGGGGTTGAAGGGTTCTCAGTCTTGCTAACTACAGGTTTTTCAGCTGCCGCTTTTATCAGTTGATTGTCAACCAAGCTATTATTACAACCAGCGATTGCCAGTAAACTGCCTAAAGCAAGCATACCCATGCTGAGCTTCATTATTGGCTTTTTATAAATGTATTGGTATTGGTTACAGTTTTTCACGGCGCTGTACCTCTTTATAATTCGGATGATGTCCTGATTATATACAAGGGTTTAGGCTGATTTAGTAAACATATGCTAATAAATTCTGAGGTAATATATGAATCAACCTAAGGTATTAGGAAGACTTACAAGTATGTGGATAGGGGAATAATTATGATTTAATGCAATCGTCAGGTAGTCTTAGCTACACAAAGTTTAATAATCAGTCTTTAATAGCTAGCTCATTTTAGACAATGATTAAAGGTTACTAAGCTTTATCGAGCTTCGGACAAGTGCATTTGAGGATAAGTATGTACGTATAAAGAATACGAAATTTTTTCATAACCTAAATAAACATTAATAAAATAATGCATTTCTTGCTCCGATAATACTGGGGAGACTGACAAGCGAAGTTTCTGCACCAAAGGTGGATGGAGAATAATTTAAATAAACTGTTCCACGATATGGGTTGCACTAATTTAATTGTGGACTGACTATAAGGATTAGCTTTATGTATAGAAATACACCTATGTTGAAAAGAATAGATTTATTAAATACTATCCCTCATGATTTTCCGTTTATGCACCTATATCCATTATGTTTCACAAAGAACATCACCGTCATTACTGGCGAAAACGGCGCTGGCAAATCGACTATTTTAGAGGCTCTAGCAGTCAAATTAGGTTGCCCTGCCGAAGGCGGTTCTATAAATTTTCATTATGAAACTGAGAATACACATCTGGATTATACTAAGCATCTGAGAATCTCAAAAAGCGGTAAAAAAATAGAAGATATTTTCTTCTACAGATCTGAAACTTATTATAATCTTCTCACTGAAATGAGAAGTCTTGACTCAGAATTAAGTTTTGACCCTAAGATAAATAGCTACTATGGAGGTAGAGACTTACATACAATCTCACATGGAGAGTCCATGAGAGCGTTATTCTTCAATCGTTTTAGAGGGGGAGGGCTTTACATACTCGATGAGCCTGAAGCATCATTATCAATTGCAAGTCAGATTGATTTTGTAGAACGAATTATACAGTTGGCAAAGGAAGGGGCGCAGTTTATCATTGCTACTCATTCTCCAGTTATTATGCTGATGCCTGATATTGACCTTATTCAAATAACAGAAAATAATTATAGGTACGTGGATTTTATAAATACTAATATCTACTACTTATATAAAGAAATATTAGAAAGTAAGGGCGAATTCATGAAAAATATAATAAACACGTAATTATCGATTTAAACTCACCACTTAATAATTAGAGAATGCGAACGGAGTACTAACCCTTGTTTTTAATCAGTCTAGCGGACTAGATACGAATAATACAAACCAGTACGTTAGTCAGGAACTGTTGGTATATAAAGTTTAATAAATATTCTCATTCGAGCATATTAATAACGAACCACAAAATCTCGTGGAGAGAATTTATTACAAATAGTGAATAACAGTAAAACCCCAATAATCATTCCAATCCACGCTCCCGTTAAATCACTTGAAGCATCAATCAAAATACCTGCCATGAATGGGAATGCTGAAGCAATTAAGTATCCGCCACCTTGCACAAAAGCTAATAAAGTCACGGCTTGCTTGGCGTTAGAGGCGTAATCAAGCGCTATGATTAAAGATAAAGGAAATAACGCACCAATCCCTAACCCTAAAATTATAACGGTTAAAAATGCAAGCTTTGAGGGAATATAGATAAGCAATATTAAACCAACTAATATGAGCGATAGAGTGACAAATAATGGCTTTCGGCGATCGTTGAATTTTTTGATAAATATAGAAATTAAGATGCCAGAAACTACTTCTGCCACCGTTAAAATACTTAGTAAAGCACCAGAAGCATCTCTACTCCACCCAAGCTGGGTGTAGTTTAATGGCAACCAAGCTAGAACCAATGTGTATGCGCCTGTTCCTATACCAAAGAAAAGCATTAACAGCCATGCATTTTTAGATTTTATAGGTAGAGGTAAATAGCCGTTTCTACTGCTCTTGATATGTGGCATACCAGAGGAAAACATTATAATTGCCAATATGGCAGGGATAGCCATAATCGATAAAGCGATATTCCATCCAAATGCTCCTTCTAAAGGAGAGGTTGTAGCAGCTGAAATCGCAGCCCCAGCCATAATGCCTGTTGTAAACAACCCCATAAAAACGCTAGCATTGTCTGGCGTAATTCTTTTTAAATAGGCGGGCATCAGAGTTTGGATGATTGCTATACCAATGCCTCCAATGAGAGACGTCATCAGTAGAAGTAATGTAGAGTCAGCAAAAAATCGGTAGCCACAAGAAAGTGCTATCGCCAATAATCCAACTAATATACCTATATACTCGCTTACTCTAGATTGAATTCTGGGACCTAAAAGTGCAAAGCAGCCCATCATTGCAACTGGTAAAGTAGTCAATAATCCAGCAGTTTGATTATTTATTCCTATATCGTTTGCTAACACGGGTACGATTGGAGATATCGAGGCCATAATAGGCCTAAGATTAAGACCTACGATTATTGTTATGGTGGCTAGTATCCATTGGTTATAACTAAACTTACTCATTTTCTACCTCGCACTCTTGTTTATGTATCTTTTTTAGTTATGAGTCGATGCATTATCACGATTTCAATTGGTTATCTTTTGCAGTAGTACCAAGCAATAATCAAATATACGCTAGCATTTTAGATCTAAAAAATCGCAAAGTTTAATGGCTCTGCCTACTGTATATATCCGAGAAAATCTGACTTTAGGATGTCCGGGCATACTGACATTAGCATCAAGGCATTGTTACTACAGTCCAAACACTTTGATACGTTCACTGGCTGACTGATAGTTTTTTTCGCCAGCTGGCTCAACGATGTTACCAAATGGCATTTGAGCAACCAGTTCCCACTGCTTAGGAATTGAAAAAGCTGATGCAATATCATTATTGATTAGTGGATTATAATGCTGAAGATTTGAACCAATATTTAAAGCACTTAATTCTAGCCACACAGCATATTGATGCATTGCTGAGGTTTGCTGTGCCCAAATAGGAAATCTATCAGCATATAATTCAAACTTATCTTGCAGCGATTGTATGATTTCCTGATCTTCGTAAAACATAACTGTACCCACAGCCGCACGAAAACCATCCATTTTTTGTTTACTACCTGAAAAGTCGTTACTACCAACCGCCTTACGTAAATGGGTTTCAGTGATATCCCATAGCTGCTTATGCTGCTTACCAAACAACACTACCAGACGTGTCGTCTGTGAGTTGAAGGCTGAAGGGGTATTTAGTATTGTGCGCTCAGCAATATCAATAATTTCTTGTGGTTTTACTGGTAAGTTGCCACCTAAAGCATAAATGGACCGACGTTTAGTGAAGGCTTGTTGTAGGTTGGCTGAATTGGATTGCGGCATATTTTTATCCTTTTAAATATTTTTAAATAGAATGTTATTTATATCGTGTGATTAATGTTTGTCAGGCTTATTGAATAAACTTACAAAGGAAATCAAACTTCTTAAATTCAGGTCTTATCAGGCACTTTAAGTCTTTGTTCCGATCGTGCCATCATTTTCATGCCACCCCATGTGACAAGTGCCACACCGAGTGCAATCAAAGATGCGCCTAGAATGAGTCCGTCCGGTGGAGATTCACCTTGTAAAAAAACAGCGACAGGCACACCTACAATTGCTCCAACAGATCCTAGTAAGCTTAGTAAAACCGGGCCACCCGTTTTTTGAAGTAGAAACAATAATTGAAACTGACCGGCGAATATGAAGGCCTGTAAGGTAATTAAACCAAGTGGCAGGAAACCTCCCAGTGGAACAGTAAGTGAGAAGTCCGGTAGGAGGCTTGTTGCGCCAAGTAAGACGACAGCCGCAATAAGCATGCCTGGAGCAAGCGCATTGGGAGACGCTCCTTTCGGCCAACGCAATGTACGATAGAGATTACCAATAGCGAGCAAAACAGGGCCACAGAGTGCTATCAAAATCCAAAACACACTGGCATCTGGTGCAGAAAATTTACGGGCAGCTAGTATACCTGCACCGGCAAGTGCAGCTGCAACCCCAAGAGCTCGAACTGTCTGAAATCGCTCCATCCCTAACGCTAGTGCCCCAAGATAGGTGAGAAGTGGTGGTAAGGAGATAATTAGGGCTACAAAACCGGCACCGACATGGGGAATAGCGGAGAAGAAAAGTAAGTTAGAGCCTGCAACGCTGACCAAAGCAGAGATAAAATAATATTCAAAGCTGCGTTTATTGAGGGGTGGAAGTTCATGGCGTAGTAACGCAATAACTAACAAGATTGTAGCAGCACCAGCAATTGACCAAAATAAAAAAGCAAGCGGAGATAAACCGATTTCCCCCGCATATTTTGCCACATTGGTAGAGATACCAAGTAACGCGCCTCCAACCAGAAGACAAATTAAAGGAACTAGCCATACACTTTTACAAGGAGAGCCATTTCGCTCTGTAAATTTAGTCATATAATATCCTAGCGGTCGAAAATGACCTTGATATCAGAATATCATTTAATATCTTGATGTCAAGATAAAAATATTGCTATTATTACTGCTTATAAGCAGTTTCTCAGTAGGAATAGAAGCTTTAATATCTCCAAAATCATAAATATTTTGATCATAACGAGGAGTAAATCAATGCAAACTGAAGGGTGTACACAAGAAGATGCAGTACAGAAGATTATTAGCCAGTGGCAAAACCAAGGATTTGCTACTGATAGTTTGTTAGCAATGGAGACTATAGGGCGTATAAAGCGGTTAGAAGTAATATTAATGCGAAAGCTATCTGCTAACTATAAGATAAATTATCAAATATCGCATTGGGAATTTGATGTGTTGGCGACATTACGACGCACAGGCACTCCATATTTAATGAGCCCAACCGTTTTATTTGATAGCATGATGGTGAGTTCTGGTACGATGACCAATCGCTTACAGCATTTAGAAAAGAAGGAACTTATTGAGCGCATTGATAACCCAGAGGACAAACGAAGCTTATTAGTCAAACTAACCCCCAAAGGTCTTGAATTGATTGATAGAGCCGTCGCATCACACGTGCAATTGGAGAATGACTTGATGAGTGATATGAGTGAGGAAGAGCTACTTATTCTCAATTTATTATTAAAGAAAATTGAGAATCAACTTCCTATTGTTTAGATAAAAAATATAGCTTTATGTAGAGATAAATAATACATATAGCGACAATAATTGAAAACAACCGAACCTACTCTTGAAAAGCTTACTTAATGCACAAGTATACCGTAACTCTATAACTTAATAAAAATATCGAAGTCAGTAGAATACAGCCGAAGATCCAAATCCTGCCATGAAATCAGAAGGACGTTGACCAAAAAAATTCTTAAAGGCTGCGCTGTAGGCACTGTGGCTATTATAGCCAAACTGAAAAGCGATATGGATGATAGGTAGCCCTTCACTAAGGGCTTCTAATGAATAGAGCAGTCGCGCTTGTTGTCGCCATTTCCCAAAGGGGATACTTGTTAACTTTAAAAATTGACGTTCAAAGGTTTTAGCTGAGATATGGAGCTCACTTGCCCATCGAGGTATAGATCGAGAGTCGGTGGGATAGTGTATTAGATATTCACAGATGTTGTGATAACGGGCATCCTTAGGCCAAGGAAGAAGTAAGTTTAAAGTAGTATGGCGTTTTAGTTCTTCTAACAATAAATTCACCAATAAATTGGCGTAAGTATTTGCTTGATAATTAACAGGGAGTAAAGTGGCTGCTAATATTAGCTCTTTGAGTAACGGAGGGACGTTAATTACATAACTAGTATTGGGTAAGCTCGTGCAGATGGCATCAGTCTTAATAAATAAACTACGCACCTTGGTATGACTCCGCATCATAACGGTATGCTCTTCTTGAGCCGCCAGCCAAACGGCGTCATTAGGGGGTATAAGTTATCTTCCTGCGTGAGTTTGAACCAGCAAAGTGCCAGAGATAGCGTATAAAAGTTGGGCACTATTGGTATGAGTGTGTGGCGCAATAATATGCCCTTTAGAATAATCTACTGCTATACCGTGTAAAGGTAATGGTGACGATTCAAACTGGTTAAGTTTTTTTAGATCTTCTACTATTTTACTCATAAATGTCTTTTTCTCTACATATATAGCTCTATTATAGATAGTAGGGCGGTCATGTAAACCTCTAACACATCAATCTATCTTTGGTTGTTAGGGAGTTTGCTATGTTACTTGATCCTAGTCATAAATATGTTCCATATCCTTGTGTGCAGCTGACGGACCGCCACTGGCCTGATCAGAAAATTACAAAGGCTCCAATTTGGTTATCTACCGATTTAAGGGATGGGAATCAGGCTTTATTTGAGCCGATGAATATATCTAAAAAGCACCGACTTTTCCAGGAATTGGTTCGAGTGGGGCTTAAAGAGATAGAGGTAGGGTTTCCCGCAGGCTCACAAATTGACTTTGATCTTTGCCGTCAGTTAATTGAGTAAGATTTAATTCCTAGTGATGTGACTCCTATGGTTATGACTCAGCTACGTCATGATTTAATTGATCGTACAGTAGAGAGTATGAGTGGCGCTAAGCGCGTTATTGTGCATTTATATAATGCCATTGCACCTGCTTGGCGTGAGATGGTTTTTGGATTATCTGTAGAACAGATCGAACAGTTGGTACGTGAGCATGTCAGTTATCTAAAAAAACGAGTAGCAAATTTTCCAGAAACAGAATGGGTGTTACAGTATTCGCCAGAAACGTTCTGTATGGCGGAGTTAGACGTGTCTTTGCAAATGTGTCATGCGGCGATGGATGAATGGTTAGAGGATGATACTCAAACCATGATTATTAATTTGCCCACTACCGTTGAAGTCAGTACAGCAAATATATTTGCAGATCAAATTGAGTGGATGCATCATAAACTACAACGTCGTCATCAAGTAGTTTTATCCGTACATCCACATAATGATCGTGGTACTGGGGTGGCTTGTGGAGAGCAGGCTCTATTAGCGGGTGCCGATCGTGTCGAAGGCTGCTTGTTTGGAAATGGTGAGCGAAGTGGTAATTTAGATTTGGTGACGATGGCCTTGAATATGTATACCCAAGGTATACATCCAGGTTTATATTTTTCTGATATTTTAGGCTTAGCGTTAACAGTGGAGGATTGTACGGCGATTGCGCTACATCCACGTCGTCCTTATGCTGGGGATTTAGTATTTACCGCTTTTTCAGGCTCTCATCAAGATGCAATAGCCAAGGGTTTTAAACAGCAAGAAGCCGATGCGCTGTGGCGCGTCCCGTATTTGCCTATTGATCCTAAAGATATAGGGCGTACTTATGATGGTATTGTGCGTGTAAATAGTCAATCGGGTAAAGGGGGCATCGCTTACCTATTAGAGCAAGACTACGACATTCAAATGCCTCGCCGAATGCAGGTTGAATTTATTTCAATAGTACAAAAACAGGCAGATAGTGCTGAAGCTGAGCTATCAAGCCAACAGCTTTGGGAGTTATTTTCTCAAACGTATCTACATCCTGAGTTGTCTTCAGGTATCTATGGCTATCAACGCCACTCATTGTTTGAAACCTCATCACGTCAAGAGATCGTATTAGACTTGAAGTCTACACAAGGTGAGTATAGGCAAGTGAAAGGTCAAGGAAACGGACCCATTGCCGCAACACTTAATGCCCTATCCCTATCTATGCAAGCATCGGTGATGTCTTATGAAGAACGTAATTTGAGTCAAGGTAATGATGCCGAAGCCATTGCCATCATAGAGCTATCTGTCTCTTATTTTGGTGTGGGCATACATACCAATAGCACTACGGCAGCTATTTTGAGTGGATTGGCACGAATTAAAAAGTTACATTAAAATAGTGGCAGTTTGCTCAGAAGAATTGAGGATGTTAATCATATTCTTCTGAGCAATCGTGCTTAAGCTGCTTCTATTTTCTGCAGCTCATTTGACAGCTTTACCTTCAATTCTTACTTTAATCATACACCCGCCTAGGCATGATAAGATCCTTATCTAATCGTTAGTTATTCCTACGGTTTTTTCAATATAGCTCAGATTGAACTATGCTTAGCTTACTCGTAGACTTCTTATGAAAATATTAGTTACTTTTTCATGATGTCGTAAATTTTCATAATTAGATTTAGCTTCTCATAGGAAGTAACATTGGCTTACTGAAACAATAGTTTATTAATCACCAAAATGGCTTTATTGTCGCAATTTTCATAACTTAATTAGCTATAAATGTTCCAAACAGTGGATAGACCTCATGAAAGATATTGAGTTAATAAAACATTTATTTATTAGGACATATGGTAGCCAGCTGGAAGGTCATACTCATGATTACCATCAAATTCTCATGCCATTAATGGGTGACATTAAAATGATAATCGATGATCAGGCTATTAACGTTTCTTATGGAGAGGCTTTAGTTATTAGAAAAGGCGTTTATCATCAATTTCAGGCAAAAGAAGACTTTCGCTTTTTAGTAGCAAATATAGAGGATACGGAATTTTTACAACTGTCACTGAGTGAGATCCATTTTGCAATGGATGAAAAAACGTTGTTATATATCTCTTTCGTTGAAAAACAATTGATTTCTGCTCACAACCAAAAGATAGAAGGGATGATGTTTGAGTTATTAAAAGAGCTTCTTGGAACCATTAAAATGAGTAAGCGATTGGATACTCGTTTAACTGCGGTCCTTCATACCTTAAAAAGTAATATTGCCACCAATCATACGGTGAAATCACTTGCTGAGATCGCTTGTCTTAGCGAAAGTCAGTTCAAAGTCTTATTTAAGGAACATCTTGGCTGTACGCCTAACGTCTATATTACCAACCTTCGTATGCAAGCTGCTCTTGGTCTTATTCTAAATACGGACATACCGATTACGATTGTGGCTGAGAAGTGCGGTTACGATAACGTGTCTGCTTTTATACGTCGTTTCTCTACTGTCTATCATCAGACGCCATATAGACTTCGCTGTCACAATCAGAATATGAAGCAGCCAACAATCAGCTAATCAGCACATATTTCAATCTATTCCGACAAACCTTTGAGCATCAACTTCATTACCATAGCCACATGATATAAATATACGCTAGGTAAGGAAGTGCAATTGAATATTCACACCCAATCAAAGCAGGACATTGTAAATCTTGCGGCCCCTATAGGATTTTTGGCAATATGGAGTGGCGGTGCCATCTTTGCAAAAGCTGGTTTGCAATATACCGACGCTTGGAGCTTTTTATTTTTAAGATCAGCGATCGCCTTGTTACTACTTCTAGCCATATATCTAAAATCTACCCATAAAAAAATAGACATTACTGAGCTTAAGAAGGATCAGCTCAAAGGCATTATATTTTCAGGTCTATTACTACAAGTATTCTATTTAACGTTTTATTTTTCCGCTATTAATACGGGGCTATCCCTTGGCATAATTATACTGGTGCTTGGTATACAACCAATTATAACGTCACTACTAAGTGCAAGTACGATTAGCATTAAAAACGTCATACTATTAGTGATTTGTTTTTCAGGCTTGGTTCTGTCCACATTAGGCTATCATACCGTTGATAAGATAAATGCTTTAGGCATTGTACTTTCAGTACTGGCGTTGCTATCCATCACGTTTGGTACTATCGCTCAAGCTAAGGTGAAAGCGTCGCCTGTTTTAACCTTATTGATTCAGACTATTTTTTCATTCTTGATATTCTCAGTTGTTATTGTTTATCAAGGATTGTTTTTTGAGGTCAATGCTTACTCTCTGCTTGCATTGATATGGATGGGCGCAGTGGTTTCCGTAGGGGCTTATTTATTATTGATGCTTATGCTCAAATATAGCTCGGCAGATAAAGTAAGTACGTTATTCTTTTTGTTGCCTTTACTGACAATGATCTTGGAGAGTCTGGTTTTTGATACTATTTTGAGCGCATTAACTATTTTTGGTGTCATATTGGTCTGTACAAGTTTGTTCATTTATCAGACTCAAAAACCCGCTGAAAGTAGTAAATGATATATTTAAAAAATTGCATACGTAAAATGAGCTGACATTAAATTTTTGTAATTCGAGTAGGGCACTTTTTAAAATGCGAATAGTCTTTTTTTAAAGCGGATAACTATATCAGACTCTCACATACCGGAGTAAGTCCAATCTAAATAGTGTCGAAATATTACAACATAATTGTTGTGTGCAATTCAGAGTTCCATAGACTGCATTTTGCTATTCAGCATCTCTTTTTTTAACCAATCTTTAAACACCACCTTTCTCTCATCTTCGTAAAAAGGGTAATAAGACAATAAGTGATAGGATGAGTTGTCTGCCACAGGAGGATGAATCAATTCTAAAAAGTGATGCGAAAGTTCCTTTTCCACCATAAAAATTGAAACAATAGTAGTTCCTAAACCAGCTAAGCACCCCTCAATACATAAGTAAAAGTGTTCTAACACCATGGGCTCGTACGATAAAATCTTGCTACTGAACAACTTAGACTTATTTATGTGATGCCAAAAATTTGGTCGAGAAGAAGTCAGTAATAGGGTATTCGATTGCTCAGTTCTAGGGTTGCGGACAGCGACTATATATTCTTCAATAATTTTCTCATGGAATATATTCTTGTCCCATTCAAAATCATTTCTACGCAAAGCAATATCGATAGATTTTCCTTGAAAATCTACTGTTCCACCACCCGTCAGCAATACAATTTCAAACCCATAATTTAATGCATTAAATTCAGCCAAACGCGGTATTAACCATTTCATTGAAATAGTGGGCTCACAAGAGAGTACCAGTTGTTTTTTTCGATGATCTTGCCTCGTTAGATCCACAAGACAGTCATCTAATTTCGCAAAAACTTGCTGACAACAAGAAAAAAGTAGATTGCCATTGGCTGTGAGCACCAGTTTCTTATTGACTCGATTAAATAATGGGATACCTAAAGCATCTTCCAAATTCTTAATCTGTTTACTCACTGCACTTTGTGTCACAAACAGTTTCTGAGAAGCAAGCGTCACACTATTGTGCTCTGCAACGTAGTAAAAGAACCTTAATGAATTCAACGATATTTTTTCTATCATGCCAAAAACTCATAGATGATGATGTAATAAACTCAATTTTAGTTTATCTGTAAATGTAGGAGAATGCACTTAAATTAATAACATGAAAAACTGATATATGAAGAATTACTGACTTAGAGCTTTGATAGTGAGTAGAGAAAATATAGATAAAGGCATAACAGCTATGTTTCTTAAGATAAAACTCTTTATATATTGGTATTTCCTTTACAGAGTTAAATAAATGACAGAATTTTTTACCGTTATCATGATTACCGTTCTTGCTGTAATTAGCCCTGGGGCTGATTTCGCTATTGTCACTAAAAACAGCTATCTATATGGGCGTTCGGTCGGTGTATTAACGTCTATTGGCATAGCATTAGGTGTCTTAGTACACGTTACCTATACTCTAGTAGCCGTTGCCATTGTAATGAAACTTGCACCAAATTTTTTAACCATCATAAAATATCTTGGTGCACTTTATCTTATTTATATTGGTTATAAGACATTCACACAAAAGCCTGTACATGACGTAGGTTCTTCTGCGCGCATCAGTTCCGGACAAGCATTGCGCTATGGTTTTTTTACCAATGCCTTGAATCCTAAAACCACATTATTTGTCATTAGCACGTATACGCAGATTGTTAGCGCCAGTACCCCAAAATCTATTTTAATCGGTTATGGCTTGTTCATGTCACTAGCTCACTTCGTATGGTTCGCTTTAGTGGCTTTATTGTTCTCTCAACGGACGCTAAGAGAAAAAATGCTACAGCAGCAAGTCGCAATTAATCGTGTCATTGGTTTTATATTAGGGCTATTAGGTGTGTTCCTGCTCTTTGCAAACTTAAACTAGAGGAATTAAACATGAATAAAGTTGCTTTTATCGATATGGAAGGGGTTTTAGTTCCGGAAATATGGAAGTTCTTGGCTAGTCAGCTAAATATAGCTGAGCTGAGCATAACCACAAGAGAGGTAGAAGATTACAAAAAACCAATGCTATATCGCATCGATATTTTGAATAAAAATCAGATTACTCTACTAAAAATACAAGATATTATTAGTCAATTTAACCCTATAGAAGGCGCAGTAGAGTTTTTACAAACATTGAGAGTGAAGGGGTTTGATATTCAGATTGTATCGGACTGCTTTCATGAATTACTAGAAGGTTTTTTACAAAAGCTAGAAGTCCCGATGGAGACGGTATACTGCCATCGTTTAAAGGTTGATGATGACGGCTATATTAAGAACGTGCTTTATAGTCGTCAAGAAGGTAAGCATGAGATTATAGAAAGATATCCCCTATCCTTAGAAAATAGTATTGCGATGGGTGATGCATTTAACGATTTTACTATGCTAAAAGCAGTCTCTCAGGGGTATTTGTTTTCACCTTCCAAAGAGGTTTTAAGGAAAGCTCTACCTATATTCAATATCGTAAACAATTATCAAGAATTTATTGGATCACTTCATACAAAACCAATCAAAGAAGTCTAATAGCTGTTTTTAGGTCATTAAACCTTAATGGCAATTTTTATGCCTGTGTTATACAAATGCTAAGGTAGACACCTTAATTTTGGTTACAAGAGGAAAGGTAAGGCTTATTGGCAGCTTGCATACTAATTAATTTAAAATCTATAACGTATTAGATATCAGTGAACTTGCTAATTATCGTATCAACCACTCACAGGTACTTTGAGGCTCTTTAACGATTAGTTAAATAATGGCTTTGTCTCGCCTTTAAACACTCATCATTTCTAAGTATAAGACTTACCACCATCATAAGTTATGAGAGTATAAATGCAAATTAAAGCACCTGATATACAGAAACCTACATCGCCTAAAGTTATCAACCCTATAATTTTTGGTATCTTACTAGCAGCAAGCTCGGCACTATTTTTTGGCATTGGCGCTCCAGTCACAAAAGCTCTAGCTTCTGCTGATATGACTGCCTTACAGATTACACAAGCTAGAATGACAGTAGCTGCATTATTATGACTACTATTAGTCCTATTCAAGTATCCTAAACAATTACTAGTAGCTCGTTCAGAGTGGCTTATGCTAATAAGCTTCGGTCTACTTGCTTTTTGTGTTAACCAATTTCTTTATAGGGTAGCAGTTTCAAGAGTACCCGTAGGTATTGCCCTATTATTAGAATATCTTGCTCCAGTACTGATCATTTTATGGATAAGATTTGTTCGAAAAATATCTTTTCCACCAGCTATATGGATAGGCGTGGCGTCTGTTCTTATAGGCTTATTCATGGTAGGCGAAGCTTGGTCAGGGTTTCATTTAGACGTAATTGGTGTCGTAGCAGGATTAGGTACAGCAATTGCTTTAGCTGCAAGGTTCTTACTATCGGAACATGGTCTAAAAACTCATAAGCCTCTTTTACTAACAGCTTTGGGTACGCCTATAGGTTTAATTGCTCTCAACATTTTGAGTCCTATAACCAGCTTTCCTTGGCTATCTGTTGTACATGATGTTGCTTTGATTGGTGACTTATATATACCAATATGGGTATTACTGATCTGGCTGTCTGTAGTATCTACTGTTTTTGCTTATCTAGCAGGCATAACTGCGCAGCAGTACCTAGCGCTAGCAGTTGTAAGTCAAATTGCAACCTTAGAGGTTATTTTTTCTACTGTTTTCGCAGCTTTACTTTTGAGCCAGAACTTATCTGTAATCCAAGTGATAGGTGCCATAATAATGCTTACAGGCATACTGTTAGCTCAGTTTATGGTCGCTAAATATAAAGCTAGGAGGCTTATAAAACAACAAATATAGATTCATCTATTCAAAAACACTGTCTCAAAAAAAGCCTTTTAAAGAGATTTTTTAGTTTCTTTTCATCCACATCTAACCACCATTTACAATAACTTCTGTTATGGGAACATGTTCGGTGCGCTATACAGGCATCGAACTATCGGCTGTCTCTCAGAGTTTTAAGTATATGGCAATCTCGGGGTGGTTTAATTAAAGTTAATAACACTTATTCATAGATAACAGACTTCCACCTAGATTTGTCAATAGACATATTAATAGTCGTCCATTGCTTACCATCAACCATTACATGTTGATTTATCAGTGGGTTTTTGACAAAGCCAACTTGCTCATAGCATTTGATAGCCCCTACATTCCAATCATATACATTCAAATGCACGTATTCACACGCCATATCATCGAAAGCCTTGTTCAGTAATAGTCGTATGATTTTTTTACCTAAACCTTTATCCCGCATATCAGGATGACCAATTAGAACTCTACATAACTTAGCCGTCTCATTATTCTCACGGTAAATCTCTGCCATTCCTATAATTTGGGTGTTTAGTAATCCATTATCATAACTTTCTGTGAAAATAACTTTAAATGAATACCTTAGACTATCGTTTAAATATTCTTTTATTTGCTCTCTATCAATAGGGTATTGAAAAATACCACCGCTAAATTGAATCAATTCATGTTCATTACTAATCCAGCTATTCAAAAAATCATAGTCATCAGGTATAAATGGTTTCAAATAGATCATTACCAATCCCTATTTTAATTAACGCCTCATCATATTAGCAAAACGCTGAAGTAAGGGTATACCCTTCTTTATACACAGATTTTGCTAACCGTAATTTCGTTTTCGTACTTACCAGTAGGTCCGTAACTACCTTCAGAGCCGATCACTCCGACCACGCAAGTTTCAAACAACTTGTAATAGCCGTCTTGACCAGTTTTATTTGAGTCTTCCACCAAAAGCTGTTTGGGATCTGCCACATAGTAGAATTTGCCATTCGCATCTAGCTCATGTATTTCAAAGCTTCTTTTAAAGATTCCACGCACTTCTGCTTCTTCTAGAATTTTATTTGTTATGGTTTCTGATGAGTTTTCTTTGACTTCATTAACGCTATTAGACTCTTTATTGCTGCAACCTATACTCATAAATATAAGTGTCGCAAACCCTGCTACTGCCAATCTGAAGTTAGAAATTGAGCTTTTCCTGTAAAAGATATTAATAAATTAGACTTCATATAAAACGAGGTAAAAAAATCTGGTTATAAATATAAACACAATTCTTCTTTTAATAGATTATTATCGACTAAATTAAGAAATTCTACAATGAAATTGACACTCTTTAATGGAAGAGTCTTACTTCAATACTAAGCGTTTTGCATCTTAGTAGGAACTTAAACCTTTATGGCAAGTTGCTGTCAATTGGGATAAATTAAAGGTTCAATATTTGGGTTGTCAATAGCAAAATATTGTTCGTTTTACTGCCAAAGTCGACACTAGTCAACATAATAATTCGTATATAAGGATAAGTATAATGAAAATTGAAATACGTCATGCTGAGCTAGAAGATGCAGAGGCATTGCAGTTGCCTATGCCATCTAAAACTTTATGGCGCAAGAGACTGGCGGATATACCTGATAATAGTCATTTATTGGTGGCTGAAGTTGAGGGTGAAATAGTAGGGGGTCTAAGGCTTGAGACCATGATATCAAAACGTTGACGTCATGTAGCAAGCTTTGAAGTCAGCGTAGAATCTGCGTCACAAGGCAAAGGTGTGGGTCGAGCGCTTATAACTGCAGCACTGGATTTGGCCGATAATTGGCTGGATATAAAACGTATTGAGATTACTGCTTACACCGATAACACCGGAGGCATTGGTTTATATAAAAGCTTGGGCTTTGTGATAGAAGGTGAAATGGTGGATTACGCTTATCGCAACGGCGAGTATGTCAATGCCTATCAGATGGCAAGAATTCGAAAAGCTAAAAATGGATGATGCTGATAAAGTTTATATCTAAGATAGCTTATTTCAGTGTTATGCATAAATGTAAAAAGTCACTACCAAAACCGATTTGCCATAAGCTACCTTTATGCGATTCGATGAATGAGATTTAGTCTCCGACAATATCGAAGCTGTTTAGAGATCTTAGATGATGAATTTTGCTACGCTGTGGTATTACCCTAACCTTTAACTATGGAGTGCCACATGTTTTTTATACGGAAGGCAAACCAGAACGATGTATCAGATATTGCTCATATACACTATGAAAGTTGGAACGCTACGTATTCGAACCTTTTACCTGAAACGTATAGAGACAAAGAAAATAACTTATCTCAAAAAATGGAAATGTGGGAAAAGGTATTACCTAGCTCTGGTGTGGATACCTGGATAGCATATGATTCTGAGGATACTGCTGTAGGATTTATCTCTTACTTTAAGAAAGATCACGAGTGTGAAATAACCACTCTGTATCTCTTACCGCAGTACCAAAATTTAGGGATAGGTACTAATTTAATGAACGCAGCGCTAATTGACGCTTCTCAATGTAATAGCTGCTCTAGTCTATCTTTATGGGTGTTAAAAACCAATCTATCTGCGATTAGTTTCTATGGAAAATTTGGTTTTGAGTCTGACGGCCAATGTGATGAAGAGTTATACGAGGACACCAAAATAACAGATATTAGAATGGTAAAATTACTCTAATATCTATTATTTTAAATATACTCAGTGGCGGCACAGTGACTAACGGAATTACAAACGTATATCTATCTTCTCTTGACTACCTTTCTGAAATAGGTGTTACTCTAGCTATAAGCCAATAAATTAGGAATAAAGAAAATAACTTTTAACTTAAAGGTTTCACTGATGAATAAAACACTAAGTGTAATTGTGGCAACTTGTCTTCTAGCTGGTTGTGCGTCAACGAGCAATATGAAAGACAATAACAGTGAAACTGAGCCTGATATAGATAAGTCCACTATACCCAGCGGAATATTTACTTACTATGACGACCCTGCACGATATTACCTACCCGTAGAATACTTTTTAATAGGTAAGTTTGTCACGCAAAACGAGTGTTTATTATTTGAGGCAGATAATGAGCTTCATACGCCTATACTTCCAGCGAAATATACGAAATATACAAAAGGTGACGCTCAGATAAGGGTAGGCAACAAAACGTATAATATAGGAGAAAACGGAGATGTTTCTGCGCAGCCTTTGGCAAAAAAATATGTTGGCAAATTTATCACTGAAGGACCGTCTCACTGCCTACTCGATAAGTTTATGAGGATAGAAGTTCGAGGCGTAAAGTATCCATAATTTTTTTGTAGAGCCTTTCATAAAAAATGGGTAACTGCTTATAAGCCATTAACTGGAAAATAAGCAATGACTACTCAATATGACATTAAACTACTGGTTCCCTTGTATAGTCAAAAAACTCTGAAAGTTAATAATAAGATTGTATGTCAGCAATAAGCCATTCTTTGCGAGATTCACGTGCTTCAATTTTAAGGGATATCAAAAGTCTTGATCTATAAAATTATCTCAAACAAGCATTTGCGTATAGCATTAGTATTTTTGCTAATCCAGCAAATTATTGTGGCGTCATCAACGTATTTTATTGCTCGCCTTGCACAAAGTCTGACCGAGGACACTATTTCAATTTTATATATGGTGCTATTTGCCCTCTCTTTAGTAGCGGTTTATGTGCCTGCATATTTTTGTGTTACCAATACAGAGCGCGCCAAGTATGACGCTCATAAGCTGTACAACGATAGCTTTCATACTGTCTTTTTAGGCAAGACATATTTGCTATCCAGCGACGATTTACAGAGTACGGCAACGACAACGCTCGCCCAAGAAAGTAATTACACCCTTGAAACAGTCATTGATAGTATTTTTGATATTTCAGCTTTGGTACTCAATGTCTTATTTAATGTGTTGGTTATTGCTTGGTTCTTAGATGGTACATTACTGCTTGGTTATGCAGTAGGTATTATTTTTGCCTCCATGTTTGTGCATTTCAGACGACAAACCCTAAAAACGGCTGCCAAAACAGACCAGCAATCACGGCTGAATTTAGCCGCTAAACTTTTTGACAGTTGGGATAATGTCGTTATTTTCAATAAGCATAATTACACGCTCTATAACAACATTGTTGAAAAAAGCTTTGCAACAGCCAAGAATAATAGCGTTAAATCCACCTCGATCCAGCATATGAATTCAAGCTTAGGCATGATCATACTTATGCTGCCTGTCTTTGTGGTCACTGCTTTTATTTTTAATAAAAATTGGCATGATGCTGCGACGATGGCTGTGCTAATCGCCACGCTGCCAAGACAAATTCAGCTACTACAAATGTGCTATGCCTTGATTGGCTACCATACCAGTATTGGCGTTATCAAAACGATGCTAGATGGTATTTTAGAGGTTTTACAACCTGCCACTGTGGATTTAGATACCTACATTCAGGCAGACCAAATACGTGTGAAGCAAACAGGGGATATTTTTGATTTAACACAATTACCCAAGCAAGGTAGAGTAACGTTGGTTGGTAATAATGGCGTTGGTAAATCTTGTATGTTGCTTAAGCTCAAAGACCACTACCAAGAACAGGCTTACTATTTACCTGCCAAGCACAATTTGTATTTCAATTACAAAACAGACAAAGCCCATAGAGGTTCAACAGGACAACAACTCATCAAGCAAATTCAAGAAATTAGAGAGGACGACCGAAGTACGATTGTCATGCTTGATGAGTGGGATGCCCATCTGGATAAAGAAAATACTCAAATCATAGATCAGTATCTTGATGAGCTTGCCCAAACAAGACTGGTAATGGATGTTAGGCATTGAGTTAAAAAGCGCTTAATCTGCCCGATAGGTATATTGTAAAGTACATCGATTTTATCTTAACAAGTAAAATCGTTAATAATAGGGTTTATTGCCAAATTGTCAAATCCTCGCTGGGAGATATTTTCCTTATAGTTTTATGAACATATGTCTTTAAATATAGTGAAAATTATTAAGACATAAACCGTTTCATCAAGATTTCATTAATATATTGCCCATTATCTTTCATTGCCTGTGTTTCTATACCATAAGTTTCAAAACCAAATTTTTTGTATAGATGAATCGCAGGCTTATTATCATCGGCAACAGTAAGTAAAATTTGCTCCGCATATTTTTCACCATACTCTATTACTGCGCTGAGTAAGCTGCTTGCTACACCTTTTTGTTGAAACTCAGGTTCAATAAATACACCTGATAAAGAGGCTTTATGAGAGAATTTTATTCCATTCTCTTGTGTTAAGGTTGCTAAACCTATAATTTTATTTTTATAATAGGCGCCAAATACAGTTGAACTTGACAAACAGTTTTTGAAAAAAACCAACGGTTTCTCTACTTCTGCTATATAGGTGGATCCAAACATTTCTGGAGACTTTTCCAAAGCTGAAAGTCTGATAGTTCTGAAATCGTTAGACTCATCCACGCTCAAAATTTTAATCTTAACGTTTAACATATGATGCCCTCTAACGTTGGCTTTAACGAGTTATTGTTCGCTTTGACTAAAAGATTTATTAACTTTAAAGCAGGATTTTTAATTCTTAATATCAACTTTATCATCAAAACTCTTTACTAAAACAGCGAACATTCTAGATCATTTCTTGATTAGACAAGCCAGATGTAGATTAGGAATTAATTTTTAGATACTAAGGTATATACAAGGCGATATCCTGAATCACCTGCGGTCGAAACATAGTCTGCTTTCTCTTCTGCTATCAAGTTTATCTCATAATATTCAGCATAATATTGTTCAAGTTGAGATCGTGTCACTAAGAAAGGTGGTAAGTTTTTATGATTATCGCTGCGCTGCTTTTCGCCGTCATAAGCAAAAGATAAGAGAAGTTGGCTTGCTTTATTACTAAGCGCCATAATTTTCTGTGTATAGCGTGTACGTAGATTATCAGGCTCAATATCTGGAAGAGCTACTAATGCACCACGATCATAGACAGCATCTATTATTCCAATATCAATAGCACTTAAATCAAAGATATCACCCACCCAAATTTTGAGAGTTTGTCCTTGGTGTTCAGATTGATAACAAGTGAGATTAGGAGTAGTGGGATGTAGTGATACTAGCGCTTGCAAATCGTTTTCGGCAAAAAACTGTATGACTGCTATCTCTGACAGCTCAACACCAATAATGTCAAAACCCTGACTTGTAAACCATAGCATATCTACGCTCTTACCGCATAAAGGCACAAAAACGCGTCCATTTTTAAATGTATTAAGTGCTTTGAAATGATGCATTAACATAGGGTTCGGTTTTTTCTGAGTAAAATTAGTTTGGCTCTTCTGCCATGCATTTTTCCAAAATTCAGGATTCATAACATTAACCTTTATTGTAATAGACTGATTCCGCCTTGTTCTTTTACTATGGACGGTACTAAGCTTGCTAAAGTAGTTTAATGCCTAATTATCTTATATGCCTTTTTTCTAGTTCTATTAAAGTGAGTTATATAAACCGTTAATTGCAATAAAAAGGAAGCCTGCCACCATCCTATTCGATACCTGTTGCCACCCACAAATATCCTCCGATATCACCACGCCCGATGCTTTTTGCACACTGAATAGCTGAGGTATTATCAAAATGGATTGTTCCAAACAACATATCGGTTTTCTGTCTTTTTGATTGTCTACTTTGATTATTAACCAACTGATATATCATAGCCTGTTGCATCCATTTCCCTAAACCCTGTCCTCTATATTCAGAAAATATAATGTTCTCAATAATATAAAATCCTGTCATTCCTAAGCTATTATTAGGCTCTACTATTATCACGCCTGCTAACTTATCGTTGACACATAACAGATTAACAAAGCCCTGAGCCACCCAAGCTCTCATATCCTCTATCGGCTTTAATTCCATCATCACAGCATGTTGAGGGAATTCATCAAGCAACTTGTTATATGTCATTTCATATTGGTTATAAAACGTAAGAGAGTTTGCAGATAATAGCTCACATTTGGTATGAGCAGGACAGGCTATATCTTGTACTTCGTTTTCGACTAGCGTATACAAGGAATTTGCTAGTATACGATTGTCCCAATGGGCTGAGGAAAAGTTTGCAGGCTCAATGTCTAAATAGCTTGGAATATAGAATTGAGCATATTGGGGCTTAAAGGCATGAAATGCCTTTGAGATATTATCTACCAATATATTAATGCTATTTACACTGAGGGGTTTTAGCGTAGTCGTTACAGTGACAAATGGTTGGGAGATATCCATACCACGAAAGCGAATACCACATAATGCAATATTGCCATTGTCGCAGTTAATTAAACGGGTTTTGTATTCTGATGGATGCCGACCAGTAATAAATGCGTATTGGGCGAATAATAATGCTAAGTGGTCACTTTCCAGTCTTTCTATATCTTCTTGAAGCTCATGAGCACATTGCTTATACAGATCTGTTTTAGTATATATTCTTTTTAATAATGGCGGTGCTTGAGTAGCTTTTGCTTGTATTAACGAATCAATTATTTTTGTCATGTGCGACCTGATATGGAAAAAATATAGAGTATGAATATGACTTTTACAAGCTTAGAATGCGAGATAATTTCAGTTAAAAAAAGTATAAATAAATAATGTTGTTTGGAATATTCTTATCGATAAAGCCATTACGATCCGCATAAAAGCATAAAAGCATAAAAGCATAAAAGCATAAAAGCACGACTATTTTTAGGTGTGTTAATTGCTTTGAGAAAATTTATTAACATGGGGTTTAGTTTTTTCTGAGTGAAATTAGTTTGGCTCTTTTGCCATGCATTTTTCCAAAATTTAGGAGTCATAAAGTAAACCTTCGCTTTGATAAGATAGGTATGAACGGCAACTAGCACACCATTTACTGATAGGGTATTTCTTAAGTAATTTTATTCAATATTTCATAATAGTTCTCAGGCAAAATTGTTATTTTATTCGAGTAATGGTTATGAGCCTATCCTTAATTTTACCGATGTCTGCCTTCGCCTTAGTAGCTTCTATTTCTCCTGGCCCTGTGAATATCGTTGGTTTGAGTAGTGGTGCACGCTATCCTTTATCTAAAGGCTTAATTTTTATTACTGGTGCCACACTTGGTTTCGTTATCTTATTTTTAGCTATAGGTTACGGTCTTAGTGCTTTGCTAGTCACTTTTCCAAATTTTGAAAAATGGTTGACGTGGGCAGGTATCGCTTTTTTGTTATATCTGAGTTACCGCTTAGCGCGTGATGATGGCAAGATAAACGCAGAAGCCATAACAAAAGTACCTGGGTTTTTTACCGGATTTTTAATGCAATGGCTCAATCCAAAAGCATGGATTGCTTCTGCCGCTAGTATCGGTGCTTATACTAATAATGGAGAGCTTGCTCAGGTTTTGTTATTTGCTGGGCTATATCTGCCTATATGCTGGCTGTCTTTAAGTTGTTGGGTTTATGCTGGTGCTTTTATGCGCCAAAAGGTTCAGCAGCCTAAAACATTGAGGGCTATCAATCGAGTGTTAGCCGTGTTGCTTGCAGGCAGTTGCGTATTGTTAGTGATTGGTTGAGGATTTGCGATATTGGTTGGGTGTGGCTGCTACTAAACGTTTAAAAGTACGCTGAAAGTGCGCTTGATCAGAAAACCCGGCATTTAAAGCAGTATCGATAATAGATATCCCTTTTTTCAGTTGTTGCTGACCGTATTGAATGCGTTTATTGACAATATAAGCATGGGGCGTCATGCCAAAGTGTTGCCTAAAGCTTCGAATAAGATAACTGGGACTATAGCCACTCAATGTACATAATTCATCAAGCGATAATTCCTCAGTGCAGTGCTCATTTAAGTAGATGGCTAACTTATTCAATGCTGCGGGCGTCTGTCTATCAAGTACTAATTTTTGATTATCAAGTGTATGCATAAGAGTAGATAAGTATTCAATCACTTGCGTTTGCTTATCAAGTAGCTCTCGGGTATCGTCCAAAAGAGTCGCCGCCATTGTACAGTAGCCTTGATATAGGTGATTATCAGTAATAACCGCATTAGCGATATCTTGCCAGCGCGGTCGTTGTAATAGACCTTCATCATAGCGCAGCTGCGTCAGCCAAGTAGTATCTACATAGAGCATGAGATAAGCCCAAGGCTGGTTTTCGATAGGGTTACAGGCATGCGGCCAGTCTGGATTCATCAGTACCAAATCGCCTTCTGTGACATGATAGCTATTTTCGCGGTAGATAAAGGTACTTACGCCTTGTGTAATTGCACCTAACGACCAATGGGTATGACTATGAAGGTTATAATAAACCTTACATCCATCCGTGACTTTACGCAGCTCTATATGTGGCATTCTAGAATCGCGCCAAAAGATAGGCGTGTGAGCGGCAGTCATAAGTTGTCCTTATACAATAAGTATTTAAATCCGAGATGAGTTTTCATAAGTAATTATTGACTTGGTTTAAATACACGCATAACCACTTCAGAAACTCATGACTCGTCGTCGCCACATTTAATCTTAAATAAGTTGAAGGCTGAGCACTTGGATCAAACAACTGACCAGGCGCAACAAGCCAACCGTCTTTATAAGCATCTAAAGCCAGCTTACCAGAATCCACAGCAGTATCTATCCACACAAAAATACCCGGATTGGTATGTTCAGGGTAGGTTAGACCTATTTTTGATAAGGCATCGCGCATATCCTGATGAGCAGTATAGAGTTTCTGCTGTACTTTCTTAAGCTGACGGCGATATTCTCCTTGCGTCCATAGCCGATGAACCACGCGCTCGCCAAACTCTGGTGAGGTCATATTGCTAAGGGTTTTAAGCTTAATTATTTGATTAATGAATTTATCAGGGCTTACCAAGATGCCCACGCGCCATCCTGATGCCATCGACTTTGAAAAACCAGTAGCATAAAACACTCGCTCGAACTGGTCTATATTAGCGTACCTAAGCGGCTTTTCATCAGGTAAAAATGCGGCGTATAAATCATCCTCAAAAATAGAAACATCGTATTCATGCATTAAGTTTAAAACTTGATGGGCGCGGGCAGGTTGCAAATTATAGGATGTTGGATTATGAAGTACGCTGTTAGTAATGTATAACTTGGGACGATATTCTTCTAAAATCTGTCTCATTTGTTCAATATTTGGGCCTTGGTGGTCACGTGCAACTGATACCACCTGATAACCTTGTTGCTGCAAGGTACTTGATGTCCAATACCAACCAGGACTATCCACTAAGACCGTGTCGCCTACGTTTAGTAGGAGCTGAGTAACCGTCAAAATAGCCTGCGAAACTCCTGTTGTAGTAATAATATTATCGGCACTAGTATGAATGCCTAGCAAGTCTAAGTACTGTACTAATTGCTCACGTAAAGGTAAATAACCTTGAGTTTCACCGTAGTTATATATAAAGCTATCGATATCTTGATTA
The DNA here is from genome assembly GCF_058197955.1 of Janibacter sp. CoH_79_TC_3. Classification (NCBI taxonomy): domain Bacteria; kingdom Bacillati; phylum Actinomycetota; class Actinomycetes; order Micrococcales; family Intrasporangiaceae; genus Janibacter; species Janibacter sp. CoH_79_TC_3. Next base: position 18,415 of record NZ_JBXWIV010000012.1, on the reverse strand, counting down.
ACCTGTCTAACCGCCCATTGCATCCTATCATTCTTAATCCACTCAACAGGCAGCTCACCTGATCCTGGTGCTCGGTGATTAGGAATATCGTTCAACATCTGCTGTACTAGCCAGCTGGTATCAACCATAGCTTCCTTTTCCACAAGCTCTGGATTTCTATCATAATTCACTTGAGGTAAAATATAATAGCCGGAATTTGGCTTAGCCATTAACACATTCGTAGCGACTAGTTGCTCATAAGCTTGGGTCACGGTAAAGCTCGAAACATCCAAAATCATGGCTAGTTTACGTACGGAAGGCACTCTCTGGTAGGGTTTGTAGACTTGACTATCAATCCGCTGCTGAATCCATTCGGCCACAGCGGCTGTTTTACTGATATTAGGATTAAGAGTGAGAGTGTCATTCATAGATAGTTGGCTTATCAGAGGTCAGTTCTTATGCCCATAACTGTCAAGGGCTATCTAACTATACACTTTGTTGGTAATTTTAAAAAATGCATCGGTACGGCCAGGTCGTAAGGTAATACTATTACTCCAGATATACCACAAAACGACTTGGAGCTACGATGTTTACACCAAAATCCTTTAGAGAAGATAACTTTGAGACCATACAAGCCTTTATTAAAGAAAAACCGCTAGCGACGGTCATTGCACAAACGGGCAACGTACTGGAAGCTTGTCATATTCCCATGTACTGGCAAGATGATGGTAGTAAGTTTGGTTGCCTATATGGTCATATTGCTAAGGTAAATGCGCTAAATAACAGTGTCAATCTTGCTGCGCCGTGGCTGGTTATCTTTCAAGATGCTGGGCATTACATTAGCCCTAATTGGTATCCTAGTAAAGCAGTGACCCATAAAGAAGTGCCGACCTGGAATTATCAAAGCGTATATATTACGGGTAATGTCAGCTTATTAACCACGCCTGAAGCACTTATTGAAATCTTATCAAAGCAAACGGCCGATTTTGAAGCTAGCCAACCACATCCTTGGTCACTTGATGATGCGCCTGTAGAGTACATTCAGGCGATGTGCCGCGCCATCGTTGGTATTCGTGTCGATATAACTGATGTTCAAGCCCAGTTTAAGCTGAGTCAAAATAAAACGGTTGAGAATAGGGCAGGGATAATCCACGGTTTACGACAGCTTGGAACGTTTAAGGCTGGTAGGATGGCGATGTTAGTTGAAAAGGTAAATGAAGATTAAGCTTGATTATAAGGGTATGAATGAGCGATATTTAATCTAAGAATCTTAACTGAAGGACACCCCATGACAACTATGCGAACCGTTGGCATATTACTTTTTAACGAAGTTGAAGTATTAGACTTTGCAGGGCCTTTTGAGGTTTTTTCGTTGGCTGAGGCTGCTAATACCAGTGATAAGTACTTCAAGGTCATTACCATTGCTGAACATCAAGCATCGATATCTGCTAGAAATGGGCTAAAAGTAATCCCTGATTATAGCTTCGACAATCATCCCAATATAGACATATTAGTTATTCCTGGCGGTTATGGTGCTGAGAAGGTTGAGATAAACAATCCAGTGGTTATTGCTTGGATCATCTCTCAAGCAAAGCTTACCAAGTTAACGCTTTCAGTTTGTACGGGCGCTTTGCTATTAGCTAAAGCTGGATTGCTGGCTGGCAAGTCTGCAACCACCCATTGGATGGATTTGGAAAATTTAGCATCCTATCCCAATATTGAAGTTATCGCTAACACTCGTTTTGTCGATGCTAGCGATAAGACGACTAATATTATCACCTCAGCAGGAATAAGTGCAGGTATTCACGCTAGCCTGTACTGTGTGGAGAAATTAATAGATAGTCAAACCATGCAAACAACTGCAAGACGTATGGAGTTTGATATAAGTTAAAAGCATCAATAAATTTGCGCAATAGTGCAAAAACCAGTCGTTTGATTCTACGAATGAATAAGTTTTTTACCACCACTAATCTTCACATTAGCTAATACCAACCCTGATAGAATAAACAGCATAACCTTCACAGCCCACCACGTCACGACTTCCCCCATAAGCAGCACTGAGGTCGCCATACCGAATACGGGCACCAGCAAGGCAAATGGTGTAACCTTTGAGGCCGTATTTTGCGCGAGCAAGTGTGACCACAGTCCAAAGCCAATCAGCGTTGAGATGTACACGATAAACCCAAGCGACAGCCAAGACTTAATTGATGCTTGCGTAAACGTCGCCACCTGCCACGCAGCGCTCTCAAATATAAGAGACGATAGAGCCAAAATCACACAAGCGATCAGACCGCCCCATGCCACCAGTGCTAACGCAGACAGTGCCGATGCTTTATTCTTGCTGTTAGTAGGTGAACCAGTATGCAGGCTAGCGCCTTGCTGCATCGTCTGTGCAATTGTTTGTGTTGATACTTGCTTTGATGCAATGTTGCCAAAGCTCCAACCGATTGCCGCAATTAAGATACAGATAAACCCGATCAAAGGCATATCACCGCCAAGGTTTAATGCAATGACGCTAAGCCCCAGCACACCAACTAACATACCGACGATCTGCATGCGATTTACTGCCTCCCCTAAGATGACACACGCCAGTAATACCGTGATAAATATCTGAACTTGTAGCAATAGTGCTGTTAATCCTGCCGAGGCACCCAAATGCACGGCGGTGAATACAAACGCATACTGCATGACAAACGTACCGATGGCATATATAAATAGCGTACGGTTAAATTTGGGTGGCTTGAGGAAAAAAACCAGTGGTACAGCGGTAAAGAAAAAACGTAGTGCCGTGAGCATTAGTGGTGGAAAGCTTTCGAGCGCCCACACAATAAAGGTAAAGTTCACACCCCAAACAAAGGTCACCAGTACCGCTAAGGTGATGTGGATTGGGGTCATACACTATCCTAAGGTTGTTATTCTAAAAATGAGCATCCTGAAAAAATACTTTTAAATTCAAAGTTCTACACGAGCTATAAAGCTAATTAATTATCACTCTATTAATAGCCTCTTTTTTTGAAGGCAAATACAAATAGGATAAATAGAGCCGATATCGAAATAGAAAATATAAAGAACACTAAGTTGGTATTTATCCAGCCAAAATAGCTCAGTATAGGCGCAGGAAGAAAAGCGCCTAAGGTTGCAAAAAAAGCAATGACGGTTTCATTAATGCCTTGAAATCTTAGCCTTCGTTCCCCTTGAATATTACTTAGCAGCGTTGATCCTCCTGAATAAGTAAAATTCCAGCCAATGCCTAAAATAACTAAAGCGATATTAATAAAAATAGTGTCAACAAAAATAATAGGCAATAAGCAAGAGATGGAGATCAAAACAAAGCCAAATATGATTGTGTTAACGCTATTGACGAGATTGATAATCTTTGCCACAAAAAATGAGGGCAAAAACATGGCAAGTACATGCATTTGAATCGCGTAAGACGCATAATCAAAAGAATGGCTTTGCTTTAAAAATAGTGACGACGCTATCATCATAAGGTTCATGATGTAGTAGCCTAGAGCACCGCCTAATATACCGATGACAATGATGTATTTTCTAACCTCTGTCGTGTTTAAGGGTACTGTTTTTGTTTTTAGACTGCTTTTACCGTGAAGAACGTTTGCTCGATTCCAAAGATGAATAATGACAAATAAAATAATGGCAAGCGCTGACAAAGCTAGATAAATGAGCGAATAATCAGGTAAGTCTGACGCTTTGGCTAAATTGATAGCCAATAATGGCGCGACTATCGCAGCAAACACCCCACCTGAGATGACCATTGACGTGGCTTTGGGAACAAGCTCACTACTTATAGTATCTGTAGCAGCAAATCTATAAAAGTTAGCGGTTGAGATAAAAAGCCCTAGTAAAAAGTGACTTAAGCATAAATACAAAAAGTTATTATGTGTTAAAGATAAAAATCCAATAATGCCTGACAAAAATAAAAACCCAATACCTGCATTAAAAATACGATATCTACCGAATTTTTTCATGAGTTTTGAGAATAAAACGGTGCTGACTAGAATGGCTAAAAATTGCAACCCATAAGGAATAGTGGCATAGCTCACTGTTGGCGCTAAAGATAACCCGACCAAAGCGGCTACCGTTACCGATAGCACCGCTGTCGTTAGATTAATACTTTGACCAATTAATAAAAAATAGACATGGTTGGGTAGTTTGTTATTGGTTTGCATATAGCCTCTATCTAAAGTCGAATTTTAAGCGTTAAGCAATTATTATCTATAGCCAAAGCGTTAGAGCACAATATAGCGTCATCAGTACAATCACCGCATGAATTACCCGCATTACTCGCGGTAAATGCACCAATTTACGTAGCCAGTGACCACCAGCCGCCCAACAGCTGATGGATAAGATACTAATGACTGCACTCATCGCGAGTAATGAATAGTTATCTAACCAAGGCCTGCCAGCATTAAACATCGCTAGACTAGGAGCGACCACGGTCATCGTCCATGCTTTGGGATTGAGCCATTGAAACAGTAGCGCTTGTCCAAAACTTAAAGGCAATTCACCGAAGCTTTTTTTTACCTCAATAACACTCTCACCAGCTTGTTGACGTTGTCGTTCCTGTAGTAGCGCCTCATTAATGATAGCAGTAAAGTCGGTTTTAGCCATCTGATAGGTGAGCCACAATAGATATAGCGTGCCCAACACTTTTATAATCAACATAACGGCAGGGAAACTAACGACTAACGCCGCCATCCCCCAATAGCTCAGCCAAAGCATAATCGTGACGCCGAGAGTAATCCCAAGCATGTGCCAGCGACATGCCCAAAATCCACGTTTAATACTGCCATGCAGTAGCATCAAGTTATTGGGACCTGGGGTGATAGAATTGACCAGCATAAAAATAGCTAATGCCGTTATACTGCCTTCAAAGCTTACGGTTGACCCCATTTGTATATTGTCCTTATGGTTTTAAGTTGTTGATGAACTCAACTATAATTTAAATACCCATAACAGACCCGCTACAGTTTCACGAGTGGTGAACAAAGTGTATAGTTGCTCCCAACATTACAATTTAATTATTTGCCTATTTATAATTAGACAAGAAAAGAAGCGCATTCATTATGGTCGAAACTTATACTCTCAATCCCAACTTGACCAAAACTGCTGCTGTCACTGAATGGCTCCAGCAGCGTATTGACTGGCAGATTTACCTACCCAATCAGCGCGTGCCTTCAGTGCGAAAATTAGCAAAACTATTAGACATATCAAGCTTTACGGTGGTACAAGCTTATGAGCAGCTGGTTGCTACTAACGTATTAATCGCTAAGCCCAGCTCAGGCTATTATGTCAATACGCAAGCAAAATTAGCTCAGCCGAATGATGATAAAAGAGCGGTCATTAAGTACCCAGTAATAGATACGCGCTGGCTGGTGCAGCAAGTTTTTAGTGATATCCCGCACTATCGCTCACCAGGGGTGGGAACATTACCGAGAGACTGGGTACGTAATGATAAGATGGAATGGGCAATACGGCAGGTAACCCAGCAAGCCGATAGCTTTATCTATGATTATGGTAATGTTCAAGGCTATTTGCCGCTACGTCAGCAGCTGGTGCAACACTTAAGTACTCAAGGTATGCAAACCTCTACTGATAATGTTATTACCACAGCGGGTGTCTCACAAGCGGTCACGATGGCCGCACAGCTGCTTACCCAAGCTGGCGATACCGTCTTAGTCGATGGGCCAGGTTGGTATTGGTTATCAAGCTGCCTACAACAACAAGGCCTAAATGTAATAGCGATTGAGCGTGATTATCAAGGACCTAATATTGAGCAAATGCAAAAGCTGTTTGCCGTGCACCGACCCAAGCTCTATCTCACTAATAGCGTGCTGCACAACCCAACATCCTATAATCTACATCCTGCCCGCGCGCATCAGGTCATTAATTTGATTCATGAATACGATGCTTATATATTCGAAGATGATTTATATGCCGCCTTTGTACCGAATAATCAGACACTACGCTACGCAAGTCTAGATCAGTTTGAACGAGTGTTCTATGCAACAGGGTTTTCAAAGTCGATGTCGTCTGGTTGGCGCGTCGGTATGCTGGTAAGTCCCGATAAATTCGTTGATGATATGCTGAGGATCAAAACTTTGAGTAATTTGAACACCCCAGAATTTGGTGAGCGAGTTATCCATAGATTATGGACGCATGGTGAGTATCGCCGGCAAATTAAAAAGGTTCAGCAGCTTATATATGCTGCGCACGAAAGACTGCGTAAATTATTGCCAAGGATTGGGCTTATTTATCCTGAGCATACACAAGCAGGTCTTTTTGTTTGGGTAGACACAGGGCAGGATACCGGACCGTTAGCATTGGATGCGTATAAAGACGGCTGGCTAGTCGCGCCAGGGCAACTGTTTTACCCAGATGTTCGTACTTCGACATATCTGCGACTCAATGTATCGACAACTAACGATGAGTTTTTGGCTTGGTTAGAGAAGTATTTAGATAATTGAATACAAACACTCGTTTTCCATTAAAGGTAGTCTTCTACCACCAATACGTTGGATACTGCTTATCCTTACCTAAATTGTTATAAATAAGCGCTACCATGACCAAAATAATAGAACCGAGCAGGGTAGGTGTTATCAAAACCCCCAATTCACCGCACCCAGCATGACTATCAAAGGGTTGGACCCCGCAGGCGGGTGCGGCATTCTAAATACCAGCATTAGCGCAATGGCGGTGCCTACAGCGCTTGCCATACTCCACCAGTGAATGCCAAATAACATCATAAATACCAGTCCTGTAAAAGTCGCAATAACATGTCCGCCTATGACGTTTCTTAGCTGCGCAAAAGGGCTGGCAGGATACGCAAATATCAATAAACAACTAGCACCAAATGATCCCAGTATCATTATTAATTCTACCGAACTTCCTAGCATAGCAAGCGTTGCCGTTGCGAGGGTTCCGCCGAGCCAAGCCACTAGTATCATCGATAACGGCAATCTTTTTGGGCATGAACTGACTTGACCATTTAATTTGTACCAATTAAAAAATGAATGCATGTTAACTACTATGATAAATAAACAATTTAAAGGTATTACTGCTGGTATACTGGTCAGTATATTATTTAAGTATACCGAACGGTATATAAAAATAATAGTTTTTTATTGAATAAAATAATAGGAACGAAAAGAATAGGAGATTTAGCCAATGCAATTACGAGACACTATTTTACGAAAAAGCTATGAGCTTTTTTATAAGCAAGGCTTTCACAACAGTGGAGTGGAGCTTTTATCAAAGAGAGCAGGGACTACTAAGCGGACTTTGTACGCTCATTTTGGTAATAAAGAGGGACTTATTGAGGAGGTGCTTAAATATCGTCAACAGATGTTTATGGATCAGCTAAAAGATTACTTCGATATTTTTGAGCTTAAAGATGTGTCAGGTATTGCAAGGTGCTACTTAACCTTCTTAAAAGACTGGACGTCATCAGAGGATTTTTATGGTTGTATGTTTATCAATGCTTGCGCAGAGTATTCAGATGCTGAGTCTTGCACGCATCAAATAGCCAAACAGCATAAAACTGAAGTCAGACAATGGCTACTTGCTAAGTTTGAACAGGTAGGTGTGGAAAATGCTAAGCAGAAATCTGATACTCTGTTCGTATTTGGGGAAGGTATTATTGTTGCAGCACAAACGGGCCAGGAGTCATTGGAATTAGATGCTGAGTTTTTTAAGGTTTTTGCTTAAAGAGCTTGCAATAAAGCCTTAGTAGTAATGACCCTAGCAAACTCCTCATTTAAGCTTGCCATCGTAGTCTGATGCATAAGCTCTGCTTCATACTTTTCACCGTTGATACCTACTCTATCAAATGTGGCAGTAGCATCAGCTATCAAATAAGTCTCATAGCCATAGTTACCTGACATACGAGTACTAGTAGAAATACAGTGGTTGGTCGTCAATCCAATAATGACTACCGTTGATATATTTTGATTATCTAATTGTTGTTTTAAATCGGTACCAATGAAGGCGCTATTCACCTGTTTGGTAATCACGGTCTCATCTTTATTAGGCAGGGTATATTCGCTGAACTCAAATCCTGAATGGGTAGGATGCAATCGAGAATTAGGATTAAGTGAGCTATGACGTACATGAAAAACAGGCAACTTATGCTCTCGCCATTTCTGTAGTATCTCTCCGCAAATCTTTTCAGCATTTTTATTATTACGATTACCACCCCAATAGGCTTCATCTTCGAAGCCTTTTTGAACATCAATAACTAGCAAAGCCGGTTTTTTATCTCGTAAGCTCATTATTTTTACCCTTATGATAGTTCGTGCTTATAGGTTAAATGGAGTAATCATAATCTTTGTATTTCTTCTAGGTCATACACAGACTTTTAATCGCTGTATAATATCAAAATTTTAGTCTTCATCAATTTAAATGACCAATAAAAGGTATCTTATGATTATACGTATTCATGCATTACTTCATGTTGATTTTGAAGATCTTGGTTTTATCGAACAGTGGGCAAATAACCACGGCCATACCATCAGCTATACTCGATTCTATAGTCAGGCATCACTGCCAGAGCAAGACACTTTTGATTGGCTCATAGTCATGGGTGGACCGATGACTATTCACGATGAAGAAGAGTTTCCTTGGTTAGCCGATGAAAAACAGTTTATTCAACAAAGTATCGATAATAGTAAGAACGTCATTGGTATCTGTTTAGGGGCGCAGCTCATTGCGCATTGTTTGGGTGCTATTGTTAAGCCTTCTGGTGTCAAAGAGATAGGCTGGTTACCTATTGAATTGACAGAAGAAGGAAAGAGTCATCCTTTACTGCAAAAGTTAGCCAAGCAAGCGTTCACTGTATTCCATTGGCATGGCGATGGTTTTGACTGTCCGAAGGGAGCAACTGCTATTGCAACATCAGGTGCGTGGGCTAACCAAGGGTTTATTTACCAAACATCGCTACATAAAGAACTTGGATCTTTTGTTATCGGCTGGCAGTGTCACTTTGAGGTGACCCAAGAAAGTATGCTCAAAATGGTAGAGCATGGGCGTGATGAAATCCAAAACGAACTTAATAACTATCCTAAATCTGTCCAATCACCTGCTGAGATAATAGAGCATGGTAATAAATATATCGAGGATAATAACGCATGGTTAGCAACAATACTGGATACTCTATCAAATGTCTAAAATTCCCAAATTGAGGTAAATATGGAAAATAATGGACCCATTCAAATCATTGATTTATCAGGTGTTGATTTCAACGATTGGTTAAGATTATGGCAAAGCTATCTAAATTTTTATGAGACTAATTTACCAATAAGTACGATTGACCAGACATGGAAAAATTTACTTGATGAAAATGTAGCTATTTATAGGTTTGGGGCGTGGAGTGACAATAGGTTAATAGGTATCACACATGTAGTACTACACCCTAATACGTGGAACACTACTGAATATTGTTATTTGGGGGACTTATACGTTGATGATGCCATTCGTGGTCAAAGAGTAGGTCGTAAACTTATTGAGCACGTTTATAACGTTGCTAGTGATAAAGGGTGTAACCGTGTTTATTGGGTGACTCACGAAGGTAATACGCCAGTTCGGGCTCTCTATGACACCTTAGCAACTCAAACTGATATGATGCAATATCGCAAAAATTTATAAAAAGATATGGCGTTCGGAACACGCCAGCTGCTCATGACCATAGTTATTTAACTGTCTTTAAAGTGCGAAACCCCAATAGCAGCCTTGCCAATCGTTAGTGTTTCCGTGTCTATGAAAAAGAAAAAGTTGACGCTTTTTATGCTCAAGGCATCACTGATGCTGGGCAGCCAAAGCTTAGAGCTGAGTACCATGAGAGTTATTATGCCACTTTTCTTATCGATTCTTCAGAAAAAAGAATTAAGCGTGAAAATCGTGTGAATATAAATACTCAAAAATGAGATTATTATTACGTTAGCTTTCATCCTGCGATTTTTGTAAATAATAATCTTCAAACATTGATATCATTTCGCTAGTGGCTCCAGGGCCTGGTTTAAACACCACATCGCGCGCTTCCAAAATTTTACCTGAGCGTGCTTGTAGACCTAACTGCTGAATTGATGCTAGCTCTTCTTTATCCCAAATCTCTATCGGCTCTTGCCCTTCTCCAAAAACCCATTTATCACCCCACTGGACTAGAGAGACAACAGTCACAAGCAAATCTCTTCCTCTTGGCGTCAGCTTATATATAAATCGATCTACTTCTGGATTGGTTGATACCTTCTTTAATATCTCATTCTCTACAAGAATATTTAAACGATTGGATAATACTGTTTTGGCTATTCCCAATCTATCTTCAAATTCAGAAAACCGCTGTACCCCAAAAAAGGCATCACGAATAATAAGTAGAGACCACTTGTCACCAATGATATCGACTGTTCTTGCTAAGCTACAATTAATTTCGTTAAATGATGTTCTAGTCATAATAGCCTGATATAGATTTTTGTAAAAAACCATTATGGCATGCTCTAACCCTTTTATGGTCAAGGGAGACTAACTATTCTAATTTTTATTTAAATTTATTAAATTAGTATCTTGAAGATACCAAATAATTATTATAGTCTCTTAAAGATACCAAATACGAAAGGTTCCGATGCCATATGAATAATTTGAGTTTTATCTTGTTAAAAAGTTATATAAGTATACTGGGTTATGTGGCACCTGAAATGGCTGCAAAAAAGGCACAGAGTATATTTTTTACGCCAAGAAAACATGCGCAGAAGCCTTGGGAAATAACTGCGCAGGATACAGCGCGAACAGTGGTATTGGATAGCGGTATTAATTGTTTAGTATGGGGTCAAGGTGAGCCGATTTTGCTCATGCATGGGTGGGAAGGCAGAGCCAGTCAGATGTCTGTTTTTTTACCTTTTTTATCCACTAAATATATGTTAATTGCTATTAATGCTCCAGCTCATGGCGATAGCCAGGAAACTAGAAGCAATCCAAACAAATTCATCAAGGCCATTTTTGAAGCCCAAAAATATTTCGGTCCTCTAAAAGCTATCATAGGTCACTCGATGGGTGGCGGTGCAGCAGTATACGCTGCTATTGAAGGCCTAGAGGTTGAGAAAATTATTTCGATAGCTGGGCCATCAAATTTTCAGCATAGTGTTGAATCATTTGCTGCTCTTATTGGTTTACACGGTAAAGTGTTAGGTCACTTTATGAAACAAACAGAGCAAGAAGTTCAGTTAACTTTTTCAGAAATAGACATGACATCAAGGATAGGTAATGTAGATCAATTTGTACTAATCGTGCATGACGAGAATGATTTGGAAGTACCGTTTTTACAGGGGCGCAGGTATGAAGACAAGCTAATCAACGGAGAGTTCTTTGCCACGCAAAATCTTGGGCACAGGAAAATTATGAAGTCTGAGATAGTTCTGCAAAAAGTGACTGATTTTATAGCCTAAAAGACGTTTATTATTCTTTTAGAATATAAAGTCACTTTTGAAGTTGAGAATGTAATATAGGAATTTTTGAATTATGAACATATTTTTAGTTTTTGCAGGCGTTTTAAGTGCTATTACTGCAGCTCTTCATATATGTTGCATCATATTTGGTGGTTCATGGTATCGATTTTTTGGTGCTGGAGAACAAATGGCTGTTCTCTCTGAACGTGGTAGCGTCGAACCAACTGTCATTACCTCTGTAATCGTACTCATTTTTTCAATTTGGGCACTTTATGCTTTTTCCGCTGCAGGTTTGGTTGGTAAATTACCATTCACACGTACAGCTCTCATTGTAATAACTTTTATATATTTCAGTCGTAGCCTCGTTGGGCTGTTCTTTATTAATAACCCTATTGGAAGAAGTCCTAAGTTTTGGTTATGGAGTTCAGTAGTATGTTTATTAATTGGTGCAATTCATTTTATTGGTTTCAAGCAACAGTGGTCAAGTTTATAGATATAGTAAGGTTCAAATAGATCGTGACGTTTGTCAAATTATAAACTTAGCCCACAAGAATGAGTTAATTCTATGTAAAACACGTTGATTATATTACCCAAAGTGATTACTCATATCCGTAACTATGAACCCAACTTACCTATTCACATTCATTGCCATAGCTCTATGCACTTAAGAGAAATGCTAAGTTTGGGTACTTTGGATACCGCTATTGTATCGCGCGCATCGGCTAAAGAGGAGAGGTAGGGCAGTTTTTACACCAGGATAAAGGGGTTTGGTCTTTCAATGGCGATATTGAGCAACTAAAAGAGAACTATAAAAAAGATAATAAGGTGTTATTGGTTTTGTTTTAAGAAAGCTGTCATTTTCACCACGCGGCTATTGAAGGTTTGAACCAAATAAATATAATTAGCTAGGTTATTTGTAGTGCTAATAGCGTTGGCGCAATAGGCAGTTTAGTTATGGCAGGTCATTGTATTACGGTCGTTGCCCAAAGTAGTTTAGGTCAAATGACAGTGCTGACACCTGAGAATAATCCCCTTCTGTTCGAATTACCGAAATTGCCTGAAGTTATCATTGAGATGGTCATCGCCGCAAATCCTCATCCAAATTTTGGATGCGTACAGCTATAGTCAGTTCACAATAAAAGAAATACAGCCCATATCACAAAACAGTTTAGGCAGATTGAGCTATGCTGAAGAAACCGTACACCTAAACTTGGTAAACTAAGCATATTCGCAGGAGTTTACCATGACCAAGAAAATAAGAACCTACAGTGCAGAGTTTAAAGCTGAAGCCGTTAAGAAGATAGCAGGTAATAATGGCAATATCTCAGCGACCGCAAAGCAGCTTGGCATCGCCATGCAGACCTTATCTAATTGGCATAATAAAGCCAATCAAGGCAAGCTTATCGGTACAGAACAATATGATCCTGATCTTATGATGGCTCTTCAGGAAATAAAGCAGCTCAAACGACAGCTTAAAGTAGCCGAAGAGGAACGAGAGATACTAAAAAAGGCGACGGCGTACTTTGCCAAGCACAGTTAGTGAAGTACGCCTTTATCAAAAACAACGATCTCTTCTTTAGTATCACTACTATGTGTCGTGTACTAAAGGTTAAGCATTCTAGCTACTATGACTGGCTGAGTCGTGATATTAGTGAGCAACAGATACACCGTAACCAGTCTGAGCTACTGGTCAGAGCGGCACATAGTGAAACAAAAGCACGTTATGGTGCTGAGCAAAGCTAGTAGAGCAAGGGCACGATATTAGCTTGTATATGGTCAGAAGCATTAAAGAAGAACATGGCATCAAATGCCGTCGTCACAAACGCTTTAAAATTACTACCGACTCCAACCACAACAAGCTTGTCTATCAAAACATACTAAATCAGAATTTTGATGCCAGTCGTCCTAATAAATCGTGGGTCAGTGATATTACTTATATCTGGACCAATGAGGGTTGGTTGTATTTAGCTGGAGTCAAAGATTTATACACCAAAGAGCTTGTCGGCTATGCTATCAATAAGCGAATGACCGCAGATTTAGTATGTCGTGCACTTAATATGGCAGTCAAAAATAAACGTCCAAGCCAAAGATTGATTGTGCACTCTGACAGAGGCAGCCAGTATTGTAGTCATGCCTACCACAAGATCATCAAGCAGCATCAGTTTACAGGCTCAATGAGTGGCAAGGGCAACTGCTTTGATAACGCACCCATAGAGAGCTTCTGGGGCGTATTAAAGAATGAGCTGGTATATCATCAAGACTATAAAACAAGGTTCACAGCCATCAATGATATTATCAGTTATATCGAGCTGTACTACAATCAGACGAGGATTCAAAAGGGTTTGGGCTATCAATCACCAAGACAGGTGTGGTTTGATTATTATCGTCAAGCTGCGTAACTAAAATCTCCCAAGTTTAAGTCTACGGGATTGACGGCAGGGGTCATCATTTCATCCTTACTCATAATGATTTATATAAAATAAAATAGCACAGTGATTCTCAATAATTTAGGAGCAACCTTTGCCAAGTTTTCCCACTTTGTTAATCGCAGTATTAGCCGTCCTATCACTTTCTGGTTGCGTTACTCAAAGGTTAGAGAATCTTCCAGTCGTTCAAGCAGTCGTACCAGTGGCTGTTGAGGCTAAGCAGCCGTTGCAGATTGCTACTTGGTCTCCCACTAAATATAACGGTCGATATCTGGCTATGACAGATGGGTATCTAACTGTTTTTAACAACTGTCTTGCTTTGACTAGAGATAATAAAGAGGTAACAACGAAAGAAAATGCTTATTTACTGGTACTGGCGGATACTTCATTCTCATGGGATGCGAATAAAGAGGTTTTAACCTTTGAAGGAAAGCCATACAAGATTGGAGATGAGCTTTATCTTGGCGGTGGTGTGTTTACTTATCCTAATGGCAGACTCACAGGGGAATATATAAAACTTAACTGGATAGAATGTGGTTTGAATAAAGGTTGGTTGGGTGGTTAATGGATTCTACTGGGAAATTTTTTAAATAAGAAAAAAAACAAAATAAAAGCACTGATTGTAGATAATATAAAAATTATTAGTTCAGAGGTACTGAACAAGTTAATAATGTACCCTGAAGACGATCCAAGTAAGACAATATCAACCGCCCATAGTACATATAAAGCAAGGTTTCGGTAAGGAATATGGGCAAGATATGCCAGTAAAACTATGCCTAGAAAGAAGTGTACGACTAATATTTCGAACATAATTTTTAACCTGTATTTTCCTTGCTAGATATTGTTAGAAGAATGTAAACCACTATACTTATAACTATAGATAAACCAATTAGCACCAAAAAACCATCTAAAACTATAGGATTACGTCCAAATAAATCCAGCAGAAAATTCATTAAGAAAAATAGTAGACCTATAGTTACACTTGCCCAGAATTTCAGTTTTTTACTTTTGTCAGCACTATTTCCTGATATGTAACCAGCAATCATCGTACCTATTTCATCTATCATCGGATTCCCTTATATACAGAGGTAGTAATACAGCATCAACCTTGTCCAAAAACAGCCAACGTATGAGTAATACTAGAAAAATACCTAACCCACCATAAAACATATCTAAGCTGTATAGATAACCGACATATAGAGCTAAGCCAATAGATAAGAACCCAGATAGCAAAATGTTGGAATCTACGTAGCATAGACATGCTGAACACTGATAAGACTCAGATTTTTTAAAATATAAGGGTTTTATTACCTTACTATGACAGCTAGGACATCTTCTTATAAACATAGCATTACAAATTTTGAATGATTATCATGGAGTGGTAGCATCCTACTATATGAGTGACGTAGGCTCGAAAATCTCATAACAATCAGACTATCGACTATATTTTTTATACACATATTTCGCTTACAGTAATTTCATTCTCGTATTTACCGGTCGGGCCATATCCGCCTTCAGAACCAGTGGTTCCAATAACACACGCATCAAAAGCTTTGTAATAGCCATCTTGACCAATTCCGTTTGATTCTTTCATTAATAGCTGTTTTGGATCCGACACATAGTAAATCTTACCATTCGCTTCTAGCTCATGAATCTCAAAACTTCTTTTAAAGTGCCCACGTATCATCACATCCGCTGGGATTTGCTCTGTTATAGTTTCAGACGGGGCTTCTTGTACACTATTAGATTCTGTATTGCTGCAACCTATGCTTAGAAATATAAGTGCTGAAAATCCGACTGCCACTATTTTGCGGTTTAACATTGAGCTTTCCTTGTTAAGTATCAATAAATGATATGTTTTAAAAGATTGGGTCAAAGGAAAGCCCATTATAAATGTAGCCCTATTTTTAATCTAGGGCGTGTCCTCAATTCATCTTGCAATGAATAATGGTACACGCTAGGTAAAGCATAGACTTAAAGTTGCGAGCCAACTTCTCATAGCGAGTAGCGATGCTACGAAAATGCTTGAGCCTTGCAAACATATTTTCTACAAGATGACGCAGTTTGTATAAATAGCTATCAAACTCTGGATTAGGCTGTTTGGCATTTTTCCTTTTAGGGATGACAGGCACCATATCATGGGTACGGGCTTTGTCTCTGATATAGTCAGTTCAAAATAAAAATGTTATGCCTTGGACAAATATCATAAAATAATTTGGATAAGTCATTTTCCATCCACCCTTGTCGTAGAAACTTCACCTGTGCCCATTTCTTCTCGATACGATTCAAGTCTGGGCTGTACGGGGGCAACCATAAAATACGATGACCGTGTCTATTAAGTAGCTTTTGAATACGCTTATTTTTATGAAACCTGGCATTATCCATGACAATTACGCATTTAGTTTTAAGACTTGGGATTAGCGTGTGTTTGCACCAATCGTAGAATATGCTGCTGTTAATGTTGTGCTCAAAGTAATCCAGTGCAAACAGCATCTTTTCATATAGAGCACCGATAACGTTGGTTCGCTTTTTACCTTGCCAGTTGTAGCGATCAATACAAGGTGTGCCTTTTAGTGAATAACCATGAGAGCGGATGGTCTCATGCTCAAAGCCACTTTCGTCCATATAGACAATGGGATAGCCTTGCTGCGTAAAGCTATCAAGCTTTCTCTGATATGCCGCTCTTTTTATTGGACACGCTTTTGGGTGCTCTAAGGTCTTTTTTTTGACTAATACCTAAGCGTTTCAACGCCTCACAAATGGCTGGGGCAGTACAATTGAACCGTCTTGCTCGTTCATAGTGATAGTCATCAGGGTAACTCTCAACGTCTTTTCGTAGTGCTTCATCTGGTATTTTATAGGGTTTGGTTTGCCGGGTTGTTTTGCTATGAACACGTCTCTTCCAGTTTTGTATGGTGGTTGGGCTAAGATTATAGAACTCAGCCGCCTCGGCAAAGGTCATACCGTCATCTAAGCTTTTTAGTACTTGTTTGCGGAAATCTAGTGAGTAAGTCATGATAAATGAGTATGTCTGTTGAGATGTTTTATCCTATAACATTTTTTATATTTAATACACTATAGCTTCTGAGTCATAGCCTTTATCAGCGATAAAGTAATCAGCTTGTCCAATCATGTCAATCAATTCACCTGCAACTTGACTGTCGTGGACTTCACCCCCAGTGATTTTAAAATCGAGCGGATATCCATCGGCATCACAGCATAGGTGTATCTTTGTAGTTGCTCCGCCACGGCTTTGTCCAATTGCTCGGTCTTCACCAAGCCGAGCTCCACTTGCATGCTGGTGACAGCGTATATAGCTTCCGTCGATGAATACCCATTCCGTATCAATTTCTTTTCGTAGGCTAAAAAAAATTTCTCCCACAAACCCGTCTTTGACCATCGGTTAAAACGGTTATAAGCTGTCTTCCACGAGCATAACTCTTCGGGTATGTCACGCCACGGTGCACCTGTGCGCAGCTTCCAAAGAATGGCTTCCATGACTTCTCGGCTATTTTGGGTTTGATAGCAACCATGATCTTTCATAGTCATTTGTAGCTGTTTCCAGAGATTATCGGTTAATGCTTGTCTTGCCATTTTTCTTATATGCCCATATCTTCTAAAGTACATGCTTTATTTTAGAGGATATCGGCGCTTTTACCAATTAGGGACACGCCCTAATATCATCGATTAATTTATGTAGCAATATTTATATCCTAAAAATAATTTTAGTTCAGATATTTTTTGAACGCCAAATGCCGATTGAGAGGAGATTAGTAATATCTAAACGCTACGAAGTGAGGATCACTCTTAGAATGGTTACGAAAGCTACTTATAAAGCAAAAAGTCAATGTGTAGTGGTCAACTAATTTAGGACACCTGATAAGAGGTTTTTGTTAAAGTAGCATTTCTCTTTCTCTGCTGGTGGCAAATAATCATTAAAACGGTGCGGTCTTACGGTTTGATAATAGCCCCAGATATAATCAATAATGGCGCTTTTAGCCTCAGCGATATTCTCGTAGCCGCCCTTGGGCATCCATTCGGTTTTAAAGCTCCTGAAGAACCTTTCAGTTGGCGCGTTGTCCCAACAATTTCCACGACGGCTCATACTTTGTATCATTCCCTCACAACTTGCCACAGATTCAGCGAACCTTGCACTGGTGTAATGGGTTCCCTGATCAGAGTGAAACAACACGCCACTTGGCTTTAAGCGCGGCTGATACGCCATCTGCAACGCCTTAGCGGTCAGTACGCTATCAGGGGAATCTGATACAGCAAAGCCAACAATACGACGGGCATACAGGTCTAAAGCAACGGCTAGGTAGCACCAGCCGCCTTTGATGCGAATATAGGTCACATCACTTGTCCAAACTTGATTGGGTGCTGTTGGGCTAAAGTTACGGTTCAATAGGTTTCCATGGGTTTTATGCGTGTTATCAACGTGCTTATATTTATGCATTTTTATTTGACGACTTTGAAGTCGCATTTGAACCGCCCCGAGTATATCGGAGAGTGATTTACTTGAGTCAGGCAGCAATACCTGACAGGATTAAACTATCATAA
>NZ_JBXWIV010000011.1:0-91254 GCF_058197955.1 Janibacter sp. CoH_79_TC_3 | reverse complement strand
GACTTGCATCTTAAAGTCTAGATCGTAACGCATAAAAATACCCCATAAGTTGTGTCCAACTTATGGGGGTCAGTTCAAAAAAGGGTTGAAGACAAGCTAAAGATAAGGATTTGGTAGCGCTAATTCTGCCAGAATATCAATCTCAAAGCGTTCCATCTCATCTTGCTCGGCTTGTCCGAGTTCGTGGTCAAAACCAAGTAAGTGCAGCACACCGTGTATCAATAAATGGCTAATATGCTGATTGACAGTCTTGTTTTGCTCAGCCGCTTCACGAACTACCACAGCATGGCAAATCACCAGCTCACCTAGCGGTAGCGTTGGCATCAAGCCAATGATTGCTGCTGGCAAATCGCTTGAGTAAGATAAAATATTGGTAGCATAATCTTTGCCGCGTGCTTCTAAATTTAGCTCACGACCTTCCACTTCATCAGTAATATAGATATCAAGCGCTTTAATCTTCTCTTGCCATTGCTCAACATTGATATCGTCAAAGTACGGCAATGTCAGACCGTTCTTAATGCGTCCATCTATATCATCTAAAGTCGCCATCATGACTTTTAATAAGTTTTCGTGAGGATAAAAGGTGGCGAGTATCTCGTCATCGATACTATCGGAGGCGCTTATATCAAGTACAGCTAAGCTGTCATCATTATTAAAGCTGTTATTCAAACTGTCATTAAAACTACTATTAACATTATCATCAATATTGTTGTCAGCGTTATTCTGTTCAGCTTGGCTCATGCCATTATCCTTTTTTATGTCAATTTAAAATATTCAACAATAAGTATCTATCAACAAGTGCTTAGCAGTAAAAAACCGGATATCAAATCCGGTTTTCTTTCAATGTTTTCTTAAGTCATCTCATATATATTCAGATAACTTACAGCTTAGCATCTGCATCTGCTATCGCTGCTTTGCGCTCTTGCTCAGCGACGAAACGCTCTTGTTTGCGTTTTTCTTGTAGCATTTCTTGCTCAATATCAAAGACATCATACGCTTCGACGATTTTTTGTACCAGCTGATGGCGTACCACGTCTTTTGAATCAAACTTAGTGATATGAATCTCTTCGATACCGCTTAAGATTTCCATCGCTTGCGCCAGACCAGATTTACTGCCGCGAGGTAAATCAACCTGCGTAATATCACCGGTGATAACCGCACGTGAGCCAAACCCTAAACGGGTCAAAAACATTTTCATCTGCTCAGGCGTGGTGTTTTGCGCTTCATCCAAAATGACAAATGAGTTATTTAGTGTTCGACCACGCATATAAGCAAGCGGGGCAACTTCAATGATTTGCTTTTCAAGCATTTTACCGACTTTATCAAAGCCTAGCATCTCATACAGCGCGTCATATAAAGGACGTAAATACGGATCGATTTTTTGGGTCAAATCACCCGGTAAAAAGCCCAATTTTTCGCCAGCTTCTACCGCAGGGCGCACCAGTAAAATTCGTTCAATCTCATTGCGCTCAATCATATCAACGGCACAAGCAACCGCAAGGTAAGTCTTACCAGTACCGGCAGGTCCAATACCAAAGGATACATCAGACGATAAAATATCTCTGACGTAACGCTGCTGATTGCCGCCACGTGGAATGATTTTACCATTGCGAGTACGTAAGCTAATCGGCGTAAAATCACTTGCAGCATCCAAGTTATCGGCATCTTCCTCGTCAGCCACTTGTTCATCGGCTGCTATATCTTCATCGCGTGAGATACTCGATTGGATAATCAGGTGTAGCTCTTCTGCGCTGATGTCTTTGCTATTTTGTGCTTCATCGACCATTTTATAAATAATACGTTCGCCGCGCTCAACACCCAATATATCACCGCTTAGACAGAAGTCACCTTGGCGTTGGCTAATTTTGATATCGAGGCGTTCTTGGATATATTTCATGTGGTTATTATATTCGCCAAGCACGGTTTTAAGCTGTGCTGGAGTCAAGAATTCAAACTTTATACGGCGGCTCATGGAATCAGTCAAGCGATTATCCTTATATTAAGTTGCCCACTGCTATGGTTATTGCTTCTATGCATCACTGCTTCTATACATCATAGTCAGGCGGGCTTTAGAGATAAAATCATTAATCGTATTTCATTATATTTAGATAGTTTTATGACGGCTGTTTGGCTTTTATAAGGGTTGTTTAGATGATGGAAAGGAATGTGACGGCAAATGGCTGATAAAAATTGTTGTTGGTAAAATGGCGAATAATAAGTAAGAGTCCTGCCTCCATTATGGTAGATAGATTTGAAAATTCAAGCTATATAAGGGAGGTGGCGCTTTGTTTTTGTATGACGATTGCAACTACTGCAGCTGTTATCACTATTAAAGCCTGTTATTAAGGCTTGTCAGTCAAATCTTTATTGAAAACTGTCATTATAAAATACACGCAAAATATCAATCCAACCTTAGATAATAGGTGAGTGTTAAAAATTTTGCACACTCGCGATGCAGACTGTCAAGAGCACGGAATACTGAGGAATTTGTGGTAATCTAGTGCTTAGATAATAGCGCTGTAAAAGCCAAGCTTACAAAGATAAAAGAACGAGACATTTTCTAGAAAAATAATATTTTGAGTGCATATTCATCACGTCTAAACGCGTGTTAAAAGGGTCATCTTAGGAATAATAACCATGCAAAATACTGAAGCAAATTTATCAAAAACCAATCATGTTAAATCTAGCCATATTAAATCTAGCCATGTTAATAAAGCTGCTATGACTGAACAGCAAGTACTCATTGCGGGCGGCGGGCATGTCGGTTTATCGTTTGCATTGTTACTCGCGCATCATGGTATCGCTAGCACCTTGTTAGAGAAAAACAGCTATCCAACCATTAGCCCCAGTGATGATGCTAAGCGTAGCCATTATTTAGACAGTCGCAATACCGCGCTGTCACGTCGTACGGTGCAGATTTATCAAGAAATTGGCTTGTGGGCTGAGCTACAAAGCCATGCTTGTCGAATTGATGCGGTACAGATTAGCGAGCAAGGTAGCTTTGGGCGCGCGCAATTAAATAAAGCCGATGAGCAAGTCGAGTCATTTGGGCAAGTGATGGAAAACGCGTGGCTTGGGCGTAAGCTATTATTGGCTGCACAGCAAGAGCCATTAATTACCTTAATTGATAATGCCAACGTCAGCGCTGTTGAACAACAAGCCGATGGCGTAACGCTGAGCTTTAGTTATTACGGTGAAGAAGAGCATGAGCAGCAACTGCAAGCCAGCGTTTTGGTTGCTTGTGACGGTCGCGACTCTACGGTGCGTCAGCTATTAGGTATTAGTACCACCACTTATGATTATAAGCAAACGGCTATCGTCGGCGTGGTAGAGACCGATCAACCGCATGAGCATATCGCCATTGAGCGTTTTAGTCCTGCAGGCCCCCTTGCGGTGCTGCCATTGACCGATCCAGAGGGTGACGGCAATGATGAGTATCAAAAAGGTTATAGACGTTCAGTGGTTTGGGTTTGCCCAACAGGGGAAGAGACGCAGTATCTAGAAGATGATGCGCATTTCTTGGCAACCTTGCAGCAAGCTTTTGGAGAGCGGGCTGGCACGTTTAAGACTGCCGGTCGCCGCGGTGCGTATCCCTTGACGCGGGTACTAGCAGACAAACAAGTAGAGGGTCGCTGTGTCATCATGGGCAACGCTGCGCATACCTTGCATCCAGTAGCTGGACAAGGTTTTAACCTCTGTATGCGCGATGCCCATGTACTGGCACAAATGATGAGTCGGCAGGTACTAAAAGGCGAAGATATCGGCAATCCTACGTTGCTTAAGCGTTATGAAAAAGCTCGTCAAACCGACCAAAAACGCGTCATTCGCTTTTGTGATGCCGTCGTGCATGGCTTTACTCATCCAAACCCAGCAGTGAAGTTGGCACGTAATGTGGCTTTGGTTGCCTTTGATAAACTACCAAATATTAAGCCACTAATTGCCAATTATGCCATGGGCTTAAAATCATAGATTTATAATAAGCGTTCTAATATTGAGAGATAACTTATGAAAAATAACCATACGCTCATTATCGGTGGCGGTATCGTCGGTGCAACCCTTGCGCTAAAGCTGGCGCAAGCTGAAATGCCAGTGACGCTCATTGATGCGCGCCCTGAACGTAGCGAGGCAGATTGGCAACAGGTGCTTGGTCAACGTGATGCGCGCGTTTATGCATTAAGTTTTGCCAGTATTAACTTACTCAAAGAAGTGGGCGCTTGGCAAAAGATAGCGGCATCAGAGCGTAAAGCCGACTATTCGCAAATGCAGGTTTGGCAGCTAAACGGTAGGGGCGAGCTACTGTTCGGCGATAGTGATAATAATAGTAATAGTAATGGCAGTAATCAAAACTCTGAGACAAAAATGCTTGGTAGTATGGTTGAGCCCGCAGTTATAGAATACGCACTGTGGCAGCGTTTATCTGCCTCTGATGTCAGTCAATATCTAACGGTTATCGATGGTCAAAAAGTTGTCGATATGGATTGGCTCGGTGCGACACAAGGCTACCGCGTGACGTTGGATAACGATATCGTGATTGACGCAAATCTTTTGGTTGGGGCTGATGGTCGTGGATCATTTGTGCGCAAGCAAGCTGGCATTGGGCTTGATGTGCTTGATTATAAGCAAACGGCGATTTGCTGTGCTATTCAAACCGAAAAACCGCATCTAGCAACCGCCCGTCAAGCCATGCTACCGACAGGTACGTTAGCATTATTGCCGCTCGCTGATATCACTGATGAAGACAAAGCTAATCCACAGCATTGGCAATCGATTGTATGGACACTACCACGCAATCAGGCATTGGCATTGGTAGAAGAGCATCCGCGCTATATCGCTGATAAACTCGCTGCTGCCAGTCATTATGAGCTTGGTGCTATCCATAAAATTGAATCAATCGCCAGTTTTCCATTAGCTGCACAGCAAGCAAAGACTTATGTCGCAGATAATTTGGTATTGATTGGTGATGCCGCGCATGGCGTGCATCCGCTGGCAGGTCAGGGGTTGAATCTAGGTATGCTCGATGTGAAGGCGTTAAGTGAGCACCTCACCCATGATTATGCGCGTAGTGGCAACAAGCTGTGGGGTGCCAATCAAACCTTGCGTAGCTATGAGCGTTTGCGTCGTCCACATAATAGTCTGATGATGCACAGCTTTTCGGCGCTTAATTGGCTATTTGCCGGCTCGCTTGCTCAGATGCGTCCGATTCAACAACTTCGTAATGAAGGTATGTATCGCGTGAGCAAAATCAAACCGTTGATGCGGTTGTTTGCTAAGCAGGCAAGTGGGGTTTAAGGTTTTAGACTTAAGGAAGAGTAAAGTATGAACGTGAAATTATGGACAATAACTCCAATGATAATAGGCGCTTTAGCACTGACAGGTTGTCAAATCGCCGATTTTTCTAATCAAACAAGTCAAACTATCCATACGCCAACGATTGTAGTTAATTTAGATAGCGACGGCGATGGCGTGCCTGATAAGTTAGATCAGTGCCCGAATACGCCAGAAAATGTAGTAGTAGATGACAGAGGCTGCCCTTCTACGATGCCTGGGGTTGGTTTAAAAATGGAGTATCGCGCATTTTTTGATAAAGATAGCAGTGAGCTGTTACCCAAGTATCAAGCCGAGCTTGATAAAGTAGGAATGAAGTTACAAGAGTATAAAATCGCCACCATATTGATTGAAGGTCATAATTCAAGAACTGAAGTCGATAGCGCCTCTATAGACGAAGCGAACGCCTTAGCGCAAGACAGAGCGAATAAGGTCAAAAATTATTTAATATCGAAATATAACATTGCCTCTGAGCGCATTACGACGACTGAGTATGGCGCAAGAAGGCCGATTGCGCCGTCTGATAGTGAAGAGGGCAATATGTTGAACCGGCGCGTATATGCGATTGCGTCTGAACCTCAGGAATAAAAAAACTTTATTACTGAAACGATTTGAGGTAACTCATCAAATCTAATTGAATAAGGGCTTCGATTCGATATGAAAATAAATTTCTATATAGCCAGTACCGTTTTTTGTAGTTCTTTGGCGTTAGCTGGCTGTCAAACGACTATAACTGCACCGTCTAAAGATGTAGCTCAACATGAAATCATCAGGACGATGCAAGCAGAGATTGATTCAGATGGTGACGGTGTGCTTGATGCTATAGACGAATGCCCTGAAACGCCACCTAACGTAGTGGGCGATGCTAAAGGTTGTGAAATAATAATTGAAGGAGGCGAGGCACTGGAAGTGGAATTACAAGGATTTTTTGCACCGCTGAGTAGTCGATTAATTAATAGCTATGATAAAGAATTTGAAAAAATTGAAGAAAAGCTTAACGAATATCTAGATGCTAACGTTTTTATCTTTGGGCATTTGTCATCGAATGAGCTTGCATTATCAAAGAGCAATGACAACTTATCACGCCAACGTGCACTTACTATTAAAAACAAACTTATAACCGAGCATCATATCGCATCTGACCGTATCACTACTTACGACTGCTTAGATCGGTATCCTTCTACCAATATAGATTTGAGTTACGATGATCCTGAACAGATCGAATCCAAAGACAGAAGAGTAGTTTTTAAAGCAAGCAGACAAGTCAAAGGTTTATCTAATCTAAAATATGCAGGTGATATAGAGAGTTATGGTAAGTACGCTAAGCAATGTGAGCCGTTTGAATAATAACGACTGATTTTTATCAACCTTTAAAACTTATATTTACCCCAACGCCGAAAATACCACCATCAGTACTGGCGCGACAATATTAATAATAAAACCAAAGCTAATCGCCAGCGGCACGACTTTTAGACCACCTGATTGCTGGATAATTGGCAAAGTAAAATCTAAACTGGTCGCACCGCCAAGTCCGACTGAAGCAGATGGATATTTACGCATAAAGACGGGGATAAATATCAACGCAAAAAACTCACGTATCAAGTCATTAAATAACGCCACACTGCCCCAAATCGCCCCATAAGCATCAGTCATGACAATCGCTGATAGCGAATACCAGCCAAATCCTGATGCCAACGCCATTCCCTTAGTCCAAGAGACATCGCTAAACATCAGCGCAAAAATAAGTCCGCCAACCAATACCGATAGCGTAAAGATAATGCTCATCTCCACGCCACGCTTATTTAGCAGCACTTCTTTTAAAGTAATACCCGAGCCTTTTAAGCCAATACCGACCAGTAATATTAATACCATGAGCATTGCGGTCATGGTGTTTTCGGGTGGCATATAATCCGATGGCAACAAATAGCCAATCACAAAGCCTATCACCACACAGATGACTTGAGTAAGGCTGCCGCGAATACTGACACGATGTTCTTTAGATTTTACACTAGGCTTTTTGGCATGCCACGGGCGCAGACGATCGAACAGCATCAGCCCAAATAAGCCCGTCCCAATCGTCAATATCGATAGTATCGTGACATAAAGCGCGATTTCGCCTATTTGGCTGCCAAGCCCTTCGACTTGTGCCAGCTCAATACCAATCAAACCTAGGATGATAAAGACCAAATAAGACAAGCCTTTATCGGCAAGCTTAGTCATGGTTGGGTTTGATGGTATGGCAAAGCCAATAAACATCGGCATTAAGACCAAAACAAGGGTAATCAGGCTTTGCATGTCAGCAGGCTCGTCAGTTTGTAACAAGGCGTTTTTAGGAAGCTGGAGATTGTATCATATCAGGCTATCAATACGGACAATCCCCAAGCAAAATTCGACATGAATGTACCAGTTTAGGGTGGATTAGCAGATGCCTGCTAGTGCATCATCTTTGTTAGATAAAGATAACTGGCTTTGAATTTGTTTGACAGGCTTAGCACGGGAAAGGCTCTGTTTTTTCGGTCTCTCTAGTAGAGGCTCAATCACACTTGTTTTGGCTACAGTTGCTAACTGTGGATAATCCTGACGGTAATGACCGCCGCGGCTCTCAAGACGTTGATAAGCGGACTCGATAACTAAGGTCGCTAATTGTAATTGTCTGGCTAACTGAAATTCCGCCAGCTCATTTAGGCTAGAAGGCAGATTCTTATTATTTGTAGTGGAATGCTTAGATTTATCCAAACCAATATTCCGTTGCCACTGTTGAATTTGTATTAGTGCTTGTGTTAGCTGCTCAGCACTACGGGTGATGCCCATGTTGTTGGTCATCAATATTTTTAGCTGCGCAGTTATTTCGTTAATGTCAGTAACTTTGGTATCAAGATTTAAGCCACGTTTCAGATTGTTATATTGATAAGCATTAAATAAAGGTATGGTAATGGCAGGTAGGGTAATAACCTGAGTGTTTTTAAGGGTTGGCGGTAACCAAATATCAGAAGCTAACTGTTTTAAATTACCATTACTTACCGTTGTATCCATTTTATCTATTGCTGCTAAATAACGTGGCAAGTCAGCGGCGATATTGCGCCCAACTACTACGCACTCTAGTAATGAATTACTCGCTAAGCGATTTGCCCCATGCAGGCCTGTATAAGCGACTTCGCCAGCAGCATAAAGCCCTGACACATCGGTTACGCCATTAGCATCTGTCACTACACCGCCACAGCTGTAATGAGCAGTCGGCGCAACGGGAATAGGTTGTTTTGTGATATCAATGCCAAGCTCTAATAGGGTTTTATAAATCTGCGGAAAATGCTCGCGCAAAAATTCCGCTGGCAAGTGACTGACATCAAGATTGACGTAACCTAGACCGTTATCGTTGATTTGCTCAGCTATGGCACGTGCGACGATATCTCGCGGTGCCAGTTCTGCGCGCTTATCAACATCAAGCATGAAACGCTTACCAGTTTGTGGGCAATATAACCGTCCACCTTCACCGCGTAGCGCTTCTGATATCAAAAAACTACTATCGTCTAAGGCTAAGCCAGTCGGATGAAACTGGATAAACTCTAGATTTGCCAAGCGGCAGCCTGCTTGCCACGCCATCATCACGCCATCGCCGACACAGACGTTCGGCGCGCTGGCACGTTTGAATAATTGCCCTAAACCGCCACTGGCTAAGACAACGGCGCGGCTATGAAAGGTGAGTTTGCGTTGATTAAAGTGATCAAAAACAAGCACGCCTTGGCATTGATTACCTTTACTATCACTCAAAAGGCTCAGTGCTTCATGAAACGGTAACACGGTAATATTACTCGCCGCTTTTACCTTGATTGTTAAAGCTTCCATCACGTGGCGACCGGTTGCATCATCAGCATGCGCTACCCGCCGACAGCCATGACCGCCTTCTTTGGTTAGATGCAAATCGCTGGTCTGTAATGCTGCTAAAGGATTTGCATTATCACGCTGCTGCCTCTCCTGCTTGGGAATCAAGGTAAAGGGTACACCTTGTTCGCACAACCATTGCACAGCTTGTTGTCCGGCGCTTAAAATACTGGTAGTATTATCAGCTTCGCATAATCCTGCGCCAGCGATGAGCGTATCGGCAATATGGTCGGTGATAGAGTCGTTTTTATCTAAGCTTGCCGCGATACCGCCTTGGGCATAATGGCTTGAGCAAACTTCCAATGCCGCTTTGCTTAATACCGTAATATTTAGCGATTTTGGCAAGGCAAGAGCAGTACTTAAGCCGGCAAGTCCAGCGCCAATAATGAGCACGTCTGTCTGTATAATATCCGCAGAATTATGAATATTTGCCTTATCCGCTGACCATACTTCGCTCATATTAGGCCGCTCCCACATTGGAAAATAACTCGCGATCTTTGACAATATCACCGCTCGCGGCCACACGTTGCTTTTGTGATTCGGCAAAATCAAGCATACGTTGTAGTGGCTTTTTGGCTGCTGCTGCCAGCTCATGCGTCATTAATACTTCACCGCTATTATTCATCAAGCATTGCTCGATACCTTTTAAACCATTCATTGCCATCCATGGACAAAAAGCGCAGCTCTTACAGCTGGCGCTTTCACCCGCTGTCGGGGCGGCTAAGAAACGTTTATGTGGCGAGCGCTTTTGCATCTCGTGCAAGATGCCCAAATCGGTAGCAACAATAAAAGTATCGGCATCCATCTCATAAGTCGATTGCAATAGCTTGCTGGTCGAGCCAACCACATCGGCCAGTGCTACGACACTATCGGGTGATTCAGGATGCACTAATACTTTGGCGTTTGGGTGTTCCTGTTTTAATTGCAGCAGCTCAGTGGCTTTAAATTCATTATGCACTAAGCATGAACCTTGCCAGAGCAGCATATCCGCGCCAGTCTCCTGCGCGATATATTTACCCAAATGGCGGTCAGGCCCCCAGATGATTGGTTCACCTTGAGCATGCAAATGACGGACGATATCGATACCAACCGAAGAAGTTACGACCCAATCAGCGCGCGCTTTCACAGCAGCACTGGTGTTGGCGTAAACCACCACCGTACGCTCAGGATGGGCATCACAAAATGCAGAGAATTCATCAGCAGGGCAGCCCAAATCAAGCGAACATTCCGCTTCCAAATCTGGCATGAGTACTGTTTTTTCCATGCTTAGTATTTTTGCCGACTCACCCATAAAACGTACGCCAGCGACGACCAATGTCTGCGCACTATGAGCTTGCCCAAAACGCGCCATTTCGAGCGAATCACCAACACAACCGCCCGTTGCCAATGCTAAATCTTGAATAAAAGGGTCGACATAGTAATGGGCAACTAATACGGCATTATTATCTCTCAATAGCTGCTTAATATTTTCCTCGACCGCTAGACGTTCAGCACGCGGCAAATCCGATGGGATTTTAGCTTTGGCGTATTCGATATTCATCTGAGTCGCAATGCGATTATCAGTGCTCATGATGGGGGCGTCATAGGGATAAGTTTTCATAAGTGCAACCTTTAGTACATTAACGACAAATGAAGTATCGTTAGAAATAAGACAGTTAAATACGGTGAATGAATAAAGTGCTTTAATTATGCTCATTTTGAGCATAAATACAAGTATTTTTTATAATCTTATTCTAAAACGATACATAATTCGTCAAAAATTACCTTGCTGGCTATCTGTTCTATTGCCTTCAATAATGTCTATTTACAACCCAAAGCTATGATAGCTTTCGATTCACGCTATACTAGTCGTGGTTATAAACACTTCATTTTTAAAACTCTCATTTTACGTTTAAACATAATGGAAACCTTTAAAGCCATGACGTTGTCTTATTCGCATTCACATCAACAAGGTGGTGGCACCACAGAAGTGGTCGCCGTGCTGGTAGCGATTACTGAGCACACCGCCCGCGTTTTAACGGTTGACCAAGGCAAGCTATTGCCAAATGGACCATTGATGCCATTACATCGCTCATTGCAAGCGGGCGTACGTCAATGGGTCGAGGAGCAAACACAGCAGCCGCTTGGTTATTTGGAGCAGCTATATACTTTCGTGGATACTAATCGGCGCAACGTCGATGGTCATGCGCTGGTGTATGTCAGCTACCTAGGGTTGGTACAAGAAGCGCAAATGCAGGAGCTGCCAAGCCAAGCATTATGGCGCGATTGGTACGATTATTTTCCGTGGGAAAATCACTTGGATGGTATGCCAAGTATGATTATGAATCATATTGTACCGGCGTTATTAAGCTGGGCTGATAGCGCAGCAAAATTGGTCGTGCAGCAGCGCCGCCTTCAGCGTATTGGTTTATGCTGGGGAATCAGTGAAGAGACTTTAACCATTGATAGTTTCAAAGATACGGACAAAGCACTAAATGCTGATAAAACTTATGAAAATAGAGAATGGGTAGCCGAGCACGTCTTGCTGCGTTATGAGATGCTTTATGAAGCAGGATTAATCCCTGAAGCGCCGACTTATCCGCCCAGTTATCAGCTGCAACTGCCGACAGATTGGTCGCGGTTAATTGGTGTGCCGATGTATTACGACC
This sequence comes from Janibacter sp. CoH_79_TC_3, assembly GCF_058197955.1. Classification (NCBI taxonomy): domain Bacteria; kingdom Bacillati; phylum Actinomycetota; class Actinomycetes; order Micrococcales; family Intrasporangiaceae; genus Janibacter; species Janibacter sp. CoH_79_TC_3. Next base: position 79,402 of record NZ_JBXWIV010000011.1, on the reverse strand, counting down.
ATCGCCGCGTGATAGCGACTGCTATATCAAGGCTGCGTGCAAAAATTGAATATCGTCCGCTTATTTTTGGTTTGATGACAGATGTGTTTACCTTATCGCAGCTACAACAAAGTGTTGAAGCGTTATCAGGGGTACCTTTACATAAGCAAAACTTCCGCCGTCTGCTTGATACGCAAAACCTTGTTATGGAGACGGGGCAGAGTAGTAGCGCTCAGCGCGGTCGTCCTGCCAAGCTTTATCGCTTTCGTCACGATATCGAGCTACAAAGCTTACTGATGGATAGTAAATTACCTAAACGAAAATAGCATCAACTGCATAAGCCTTTCTATACTAAAGCTAAATACTCATATCAAAGCTAAATCAGATTCGTTAATTTTATAAATTTGCACCCTTTTCTTGCGGGGCTTTGCACTTTGCGCTATATTTATGCTCATTTTGAGTTTAATTAAACAGTATTTATTGCTTTTATAAAGAAAAAGCGCCCGCAGGCGCTATTTAATACGTAGATAGCATGTAAAAAGCTAGTACACAAAAATAAGGGTCAAACATGACAGTTAAACAAGAGCCAGCATTGGCCGAAGTATTACTTAAACCTTTGGTTGAAGCGGCATTAACGGAAGATTTAGGCAGGCGCGGTGATGTGACCTCACAAGCGACTATCCCAGCGGATATGCAAGCGCAACTACAGATTAAAGCTCGGCAAGCAGGCTTGATATGCGGGATGGATTTGGCGCGTTTATCTTTTGCTTTGATTGACGAGCAAATCGAATTTATAGCGCAAGCCCATGACGGTGCAACGGTCGAAGCAGGTACGGTACTGGCAACAGTCCGAGGTAATGCGCGCAATTTACTGACAGCAGAGCGTACCGCGCTTAACTTTATGACTCATCTGAGTGGCATTGCGACAGACACGAAAAAAATCGTTGATAGCGTCGCCGAATATCCGGCGCAAATCACTTGTACTCGTAAAACCATTCCTGGCCTACGTATTGTACAAAAATACGCGGTGCGCTGCGGCGGCGGGCGCAATCATCGTCTAGGATTAGACGATGCGATTTTAATTAAGGACAACCATATTGCTATCGCTGGTGATATAAAGACCGCTATTAAGCAAGCGCAAGATTTTGCAGGTCATCTCATTCCGATAGAAGTCGAAGTCGATACCTTAGCGCAGTTAGAGCAAGCCTTAGAAGCTGGCGTGAGTTTGGTGCTTTTGGATAATATGGCGCCTGAGGTTTTATCGCAGGCGGTCGCGATGTGTAAAGGTCGCGCCAAAACCGAAGCTTCCGGTGGTATCACGCCTGAAACCGTGCAAGCGATAGCAGAGACCGGTGTTGATTTTATTGCCATGGGTTATTTAACCCATAGCACCACGGCATTAGATATTGGTCTTGATTTTAGCGCCTAAGATTAATGGTTGGTCTAAATCGCTACCTAGGCTTATGATTTATTCTTTGGCATAAATCTCGGCTAAACAGGTTATTAAAAGGGCAGATTTGTACGGATATGCTATTGAATTGGTAAGGACGGGAAATTAAGCGAAGTTAATGATTTAATAGGCTTATCTGCCTATGCTACAATGCCGCTGCTACCGATTATAAGGTCATCCTTGCCTGTGCACGATGACCTTATCTTTTGCCTGATTTGACCAATAGATAAGCGAGCGCTCAGTGGATACTGAAATTATTAAGATAATCTTAGCCTTTATGGTACTGATTAATCCCTTCGGCGCCTTGACGTTGTTTTTGGATTCAACTCACGGCTATTCGCTAAATAATCGTCGTAAAGTGGCACGTGTGGCTTGTCTAACTATTTTTATCACCATCAGCTTTTTTACCATAGTCGGTGAGACATTACTAAAAGCTTTGGGTATCTCGATTGGTTCCTTCCAATTGGCAGGCGGTATCTTAGTGTTTTTAATTGCTCTGAATATGATGAATGGTGAAGGGAATCCGGTTAAGCCCGATCAAGAAAACTTTGATGTTGACCATCTGCACGGTGCACCGCCAACGATGGCAGCAGCCGTAGTGCCGATTGCTATTCCCATGATGATTGGACCCGGCGGTATTTCGACGGTGATTATTTATTCATCACAGGTGACTGGCATTTTGCAAGTCTCTGCCATTTTGATAGCTGGGTTATTTATCAGCTTATTTTGTTATTTAGCGTTGATGGCAGCTGGTCGTATCAGTCGTTTATTAGGCGATACAGGGCTAAATATTATGAGCCGAATCATGGGTATGTTACTCGCGGCAGTTGCTATCGAAATTATCGTTAATGGACTACGTACCTTATTTCCTGATTTGATGTAAGTATGATTTTTCTCTGTAATATTTGACTTTACCTCACTCTTTAATGTCACCTCTCGTACAAACTATATTTTCATATATTCAAAACTTTCGGTTTTTAGGCTATGTAGAAAAGCATAGCCTCTAGGTTATTAAGCCACTTCATCTATAATCAAGAAAGCTCGCCTCCTCACCAAAAAAACAAAGATTCTAACTTAAAAGGTTGTTTTATAACTGCTTTTTTAAGTTTTATAGTACTTGCAAAAAATTCAATCAATTACCAAAAGTCTGCTATCAAAACGTCATCCATACAAATATGTTATAATAGGGGTACGACAATATTATAGGAGTTGGTTTTGAGTAAGAAAAGAATTGCAATTTTAGGTGCAGGTCCAAGCGGTTTGGCACAGTTACGTGCCTTTGAAGCGGCTCGTTTAGCTGGGGTAAAGGATTTACCTGAAATAATATGTTATGAAAAGCAAAACGCCATCGGTGGTATGTGGAATTACAGTTGGCGTACTGGTTTAGATAGGAACGGTGAACCCGTGCACGGCAGTATGTATCGCTATTTATGGTCGAATGGTCCGAAAGAATGCTTAGAATTTGCCGATTATTCATTTGATGAGCATTTTGGTGAAGCCATCCCATCGTATCCACCACGTGAAGTCCTAAAAGACTACATCATGGGCCGTATCGATAAACAAGATATCCAAAAATATATTCGCTTTGAGTGCCCCGTACGCTGGGTGTCATTTGATGATGACACGCAAAAATTCACCGTGACGGTGATGAACCATAAAACTGATGAACAAGAAGTAGAAGAGTTTGATTACGTCGTGGTTGCGACCGGTCATTTCTCCACACCAAATATGCCGTATTTTGAAGGCCTAGAAGCCTTCCCAGATCGTATCCTACACGCGCATGATTTCCGTGATGCCTTAGAATTTAAAGATGAAGATATCTTACTGGTTGGTAGTAGCTATTCTGCCGAAGATATTGGTACCCAGTGCTATAAATATGGCACCAAATCTGTGACCATCAGTTATCGTAGTAAACCGCTTGGTTATGAGTGGCCTGAAGGCATTAAAGAAGTGCCGTTAGTGACGCATTTTGAAGACGATGTTGCGCACTTTGCAGATGGTACGAGCCAAAAATTTGATGCCATCATCATGTGTACGGGTTATTTATTCCATTTCCCGTTTATGTCAGATGAGCTACGTTTGCAGACCCACAACTGCTTGTATCCAGCCAACTTGTACAAAGGTATCTTTTGGCAGCCAAATCCAAAGCTGATTTACTTAGGTATGCAAGATCAGTATTTCACCTTTAATATGTTTGATGCGCAAGCATGGTATGCACGTGATGTGATTATGGGTAATATTGAATTGCCCGATTTAGCAGAGCGTGAAGAAGACGAGAAAAGATGGCTCGCTACTTATGCCAAATGCGTGACGGTTAGTGATTCAATTGACTTTCAAGCCGCTTATATTCGTGACTTGACCAATGGTACTGATTATCCAGAATTTGCGGTTGAAAAGCAGGGCGAAATTTTAAAAGAATGGCAAAGAGATAAAGCCGAGAACATCATGACCTTTAGAGAAAAGGCCTATCGTTCTACTTTGACCGGAACCATGTCACCTGAGTTGCCAGAACCATGGTTAGACATTCTTGATGATTCGCTTGAGCACTTTTTAAATTTAACCTTTGTTAAACCTAAAAAGCGCAAAAAAGTATCCTAAGTTCTAGATATAACAAACAAGAAAACCAAATACGTTTCATAGCGTATTTGGTTTTCTTGTTTTTAACGCCTAATTTTTTTAATTACTGCCTATAGTTTTAATAGTGGGTTTTAACTTTTATACAAATGCCAAGCCAAATATAGCATTAATATACCTACCAAAGCATCGAGGATATTCCATGCTTTTGGTTTGGCAAATAAGGGTTTAAGTAGTCGTGCTCCGTAGCCCAATGCAAAGAAGAAAAAGAACGAAGCGCTGACTGCACCGACTGCAAATGCTAATTTGCTACTAGCACTGGTTGAAACCATGCCAACGAGCACCAATGTATCTAGATAGACGTGTGGATTAAGCCAAGTAAAGCCAAAACATAATAACAGTGCTTTTTTCAAACTGGTTACGACTTGACCATCGACGGTAAGCGCATGTGATAGGCGTACACTGGCATACAAGCTTTGCAATCCATAGCCTAGCAAAAATACGACGCCAGAAAATTTCGCGATATTGATAACTTGTGGATATTGGGCCGTAACCGCCCCAAAGCCGCCAACACCAGCAGAGATTAAAATCGCGTCACTGACGGCACAAAATAAGCAGACGAAAAATATGTGTTCGCGTTTTAGTCCTTGTTTGAGCACAAAGGCGTTTTGTGAACCAATGGCGATAATCAAGGATAAACCAAGCAAAAAACCCGCACTATAATCGGTGATATTCATGATGGTTGGCTTATCCTTTAAGAATCAAAACGGTGACGTTTGCTTACTGGCAGTGCCGAAAAAAGCTGTTAAGATAAGTGATAAAACGGTCGAATGCAATATGTGTGCTGCAATAGGTACTAAGAAGCCACCAGCTGTCAATAAAGAATAAGTGAGGAGCAGGGCGCGTCATGGTTATAAGTTTGACAAGAATGCTACAGTCGTTTGGGCAAGCCCAAGATGACCTGCCAACCATCGCTGCCAAAAATGCTCAGCAAGCTGCTGCTAGGCGCATTGCTACTAACACTGCTACTAATAACATTGGGCGTAATAGCAAGGGTAAGAAGCAGGAAGAGGTCAATTCTCCAGCACTTAAAGCTGCAACTTCTAATGCTTCACCGCTTACCGAGCCGCAGCGTACCGAACGTATTTGTGATGCCTTAGCACAAGTGAGTGATATCCGAACGCCGACACCATTGACCGATCGCTATCTATCTAATCGCGCCCAAATGCGCCCGACCAATAGACCTCCTTTTGACCCAGATACTTTATGGTATCTCAAACATGGACGCTGTCCGATTATGACTGAGCTAGTTGATGTGGTTGACGAAGCCACCCTAAACGCCATGCCGATTGAAGCGGTCGCCATATTAGACCGAATTAATAGTAAGCTAAAGCGCTACCGTGAGTGGAGTAGCGAGCTCAATGCTGAGCAACAACAGCAACATAATGAGCGCCAGTTTGTTATCGATAAGCTGGTGTCCGAAAGTATTCCTGAGGCGCTACATCACTATGAGCAGCTACAACGTTTTAGCCCTCATCGTACTAAGACTAATGTCGTCCAAGGAAAAATGACCGCCGGTGATATGTTGACGGATTTGTTTTTAGAAATTGATTACGAGCTTGATGAGTTACTAGACGAATTACATCAAACAGTGATGAATAAACTGGCTTCAACGCACCGTTATGTCAAAAGTCGTACTCAAAGCTAATTCTTATTTAGAAACTTTATCTAAAGACAGTTAGTGTTTTTAAACACAATCGGCTCAATACATAACAATATAAGGCTTTAATACAGCCTTATCTTTTTGTTTAATAATAACCATTAAATATTTTATAAAATAACAATAATTTTGCCAAACGTTCCTGCTGAATATTTTTGCTAAGCATTTTTACTAAATAACAAGGATACCCTAATGACCCAACTGACTGCGATGTTCGTGATGTTTATTTTATATGGCGTACTGCCAGCAGCTGGGTTGTACCTTGGGTATCGTGGTATCAAAAAAGTCACAGCGCCCAAAATGCTTGAGTATAAAGCGATGCCACAATTGGGTTATATTCCTGAAAAAAGCTTGCCAGTTGAGGTCAAAACAGCGCTCGATCAAATTAACGATAAGGGTGAAAAGCTGCGTGTCATTTATGGTGATACCAATAACGATGGTAAAATCGATGACAAAGATACTGTCAATGAAACCTATGTTATGATTCAAAATCTAATGGATAGGCATGTGCCACTGGCAGTGGCTGACTATCGCCGTTTGCATGACTTAGATGTGGGGGATGGCGCACTTGCTGACACGACTAAAATTAAGCACTCTGATGTCACGGGTAAAGAAGCGCTATTAGAAGTGCTTAGCACAATTAATACCCAGTTTGATGACTTGCTAAACGCCTCTTATCATCAAGATGGGCAAAAGCTGCTTGCGACCAATCGATATTTACAGCAGCGTTTCAATAGTTCTGCGGATAATCAAGAGGTTCAAAAGCTTACCAACAGTGAGGATACTGTTAATAGTAATGTAGATATCAAAGCGATTGATAGTCCAACTGATAGCAGAAGCGAGAGCAACACTGAACATATTAAACTGTAAATGCTCAGTCTCATGATTAAACGATAAAGAGTAAGTAAGTGTCTATGAGTATTTTAATCGGTATTGGGATTGTGACGACGGTAACTACCATTTATTTAGGTAGAAAGAGCTGGCACGTATTGCATAAAATGGTTGGTATTACTCCAGGTGTGCTCACATATCAGCATGATAATACGCCATTGCCATTGCCATTGCCGTTAACTTCTAGCAATTGGCAACAGTTAAATTTAAATAAAAAGCATTTAAAATTTTTGCCAGATAACCAAATACGTCAATTACATCGTATCGATGAAAAGGTCAGCAACTATCAATCTTATCAAAAGACCTTACAGGCTCAAAATAAAACGCTTGCGGTCACAGAGCAGCAGTTTGTGTTAAATAAGATGCTACATACTCGTTTACCTGAAATGCTAGCCAGTCATTATCAGATAGTGAGTATAAATAGAAGTAATAACGAGTCGAATCAGCAAAAAAAAGCTGAAGCCAGTGAATTATTGCAAGAGGCATTAAGTAATATAGAGCAGCGTCAAGATGACCTATTAAAGCAAGTAGAGGTTCGGCAGCTACAAGAGTTAAGAGTGATGAACAGCTATATTAATAGTCATGATAGCTAAGGCTTAAGTTAGTAGGGTTATTAAGAAACGCATAAAGAAGCGATCAGTGAATGAATCATTGACCGCTTTTTTATTATTAACTATAAATTTATAAAAAATTTACAGGGATTTCAAACTAACGCTTATCGTTGCGGTCACGAGTATTACGTGTACCGCGGCTGGCAGGGCTACCGCTACTTTTTGGTTTGGTGCTACTACTAGTACTATTACGATTATCGCCACGAGTGTCCGTACGACGTGCTTTAAGCGGCTTGTTTTTAATACGTTCTTGCTTCTCTTTAGCCGCACCATGCAAACCAGTACCATGACGTGGGCGTAAGCTCACCAAATCTGTCAAGGTATTAATTTCCTTTTTGTCTAGCTCTAAGAAACGACCGGTACGTAGCTCTTTTGGCAATACGATCGTACCGTAACGCGTACGCAGTAGACGGCTCACTTTAAGACCTTGTGATTCAAACAAACGACGTACTTCGCGGTTACGACCTTCTTTTAGCCTGACGTGATACCACTTATTGACGCCTTCACCGCCGCCTTCTTTGATATCTTCAAACTGTGCCATGCCATCTTCTAACATGACACCAGACGTTAGCGTACGAGCGATGTCTGGTGTCACTTCACCTAATACACGTACTGCATATTCACGCGTCACTTCGCTAGAAGGGTGCATCAGGCGATGCGCCATTTCACCATCGTTGGTAAATAATAATAGACCAGTAGAATTAATATCCAAGCGGCCAACCATTACCCAGCGATCATGAGTCAGCTTTGGTAAGCGTTCAAATACCGTTGGACGACCTTCTGGATCATTAGCCGAGCACACTTCGCCCTCAGGCTTGTAATAGGCTAAGACACGACGACGCTTTTCATTTTCGGCAGTGTATTTGATCTGACGACCATCAACACGAATCTCATCGCCTTGTTCAACACGGTCGCCGATAGTCGCAGGACCATTATTAACGGTTACGCGACCTGCCTTGATTACTTCTTCCATCTGACGACGTGAACCAAGTCCCATACGGGCGAGGGCTTTTTGGAGTTTTTCATCTTTCATAACGATATCCTTGAGTCGGTGGGTTTACATTTCTCAATGTATAAATTTGGACTGACTATTATACGCTATTTAACAAAGCTATGTTTAAGAGAAATTTTTTAAGGCTGACTGTTGCGTAATAAGCTTTCATTTATATAGCTAACAGCTGTATTCAATAAGTCTATTTAGAATTTACAGAGTTGGAATATAACTTAATGTTACTCTTAAGTGGATTTCACCAAAAAATTTACCTTATCTGTTTAATCTTTAACCACCTATGTTATTATGGCTTTGTTTTTTTGTGCATAGTATGTGCGTTTTAGTATGGCTGTCTTTTCTCTCATTGCTAGACATTACTTATATCTATGATTTATAAAGGTCTTTTTATGTTTTTCAATTCATCAAAGCTATTAAGTTTAACGTGTCTGCTAATGATTAGTTTGGTTTCCAGCTGTGCTAGCGTTAATTCAGGATTACAAGCAGGTCAGTTACCGTCAAACGGTGTATATATTGCTGAAAATGGTTTGCATTTTAATGTTAAACCGCTAAATCTGGCAACTTTGCCACCTAAGCAAGCGGTTGCAGTCGCTCCTAGTAGTGACTTAGCGCGTTTAATAAAAACATCTGGTCGAGTAGATTATCGTATTGCTGAAGGAGATATTCTCGGTATCACCCTTGTCGGTTATCCTGAAATTGCGCCTCCGTTAACCAACAGTAGTAATACTGCCAATCCTTACGCAATAGGTTTTCCTATTGATCAGCAGGGCTTTGTACAGTTTCCGCTCATCGGGCGTATTAAAGCCGCTGGTTTGAGTGTGCCGCAGTTTACCGCGAACCTGCAGAGTCAGTTACAACGCTATCTTAAGTTCCCAGATCCACAGGTTAAAATTGTTAACTACCGTGGCAACAAATTCTTTATTGATGGTGAAGTCAAACAGCCTGGAGAATTTGCGATTGCTGATGTTCCAGTGTCGCTGTATGGCGCGATTTCTATGGCGGGTGGTGCAACGCCTACGGGTGATTCAAATAATGTTGTGCTGAATCGAAGAGGAACCAGTTACAATATTGGACTACAGTCATTACGTCAAATGGGTGCTTCGGCCAATCAAATTTACCTTCAAGATGGCGATTCTATTCATGTTAATAGTCAAGACCGCAACAAGGTATACGTTTTAGGAGAATTTGGCCAAGTAGAGCCGGTACCTATTCGTGAGCAAGGTATTAGTTTAGCCCAAGTCATGGGTGAGTCAAAAGGTCTCAATTCCAGCACCGCCAATGCCGCCAAAATATATGTTGTGCGTGATAATCTAAATACGCGAGTGACAGATATCTACTATGTGGATATGCAAACCATTACCAGTTTTGCGCTTGCTAATCGGTTTGAGATGCAAGCTAATGACATTGTATATGTTGACCCAACTGGCTTGACACGTTGGAATCGTGTTATCAGTGCCATACTACCATCGACTTCAGCAATTAGTATTCTTTCAGGTTTATAGGTAATAATAATCATGGCATTTGATAATATTTTAGTGGTATGTGTTGGTAATATTTGTCGTAGCCCCATGGCAGAAGCATTATTAAAGCAACGTTACCCTAATAAGAATATTGACTCTGCAGGTGTTGGCGCGTTAGTCGGGCATCCTGCGGATCCTGCTGCGTTAGAAATCATGAATCAGCAACAGCTTGATGTCACCAATCATGTCGCAAAACAAATCGATGAAAGTTTGGCAAAAAAGGCTGATATTATTTTTACTATGTCAGATGGTCAAACGAAATGGATCGAAGAGCGTTGGCCGTTTTGCCGTGGTAAAACCTTTAAGTTGGGTCATTGGAAAGATAAAGATATTGCAGACCCTTATAAGCATGAGAAGAGTGCATTTGAGACAGCATATCAAGACATTGTAGATAGTCTAGAACAGTGGTCAGAAAAAATTAGCTAAAAAGTTGCTATTAAACGACTAACCTTAAGTGATGAACATACCGTTATGAATACAGATTCAAAAAATTTATCAAACTCTGCCTCTAAAGAAGATAATGATGAAATTGATCTTATGGCGCTGCTATTTGCTATCTTGCGCGGCTGGAAGATCATTGTTTTTTTTGCGATATTGGGCTTGATAGTTGGTGTTTTATATAGCAGGTATGTAAATCCTACTTTTAGATCAGATGCGATTATTCAAATTGAAGAAAACTCTAAAGGTGCAGCTGCTCTAGGTGCTGATATCTCAGAGCTAATCGGTTCGCAAGCAAGTAAAGCAGAAGCCGAAGCCGAGCTGATAAGATCTCGTATGATATTAGAGCCTGTGGTTAATTTATTACATTTACGCATCCGACTTTCCGACCCTAATGTTAGCGCTATTGATAGAATTAAAAGTAATAGCACTGATACTCAAATCAATAAACCTGAAGGCGTGTCTCTTAAAACTGAGGACGGTAAAGTCGAGATCAGTCAGTTTAATGTGTCACAAGAGTATTTAAATCAGCCTTTTACCTTAACGCGCTCTGCGACAGGGTTTGTGTTAAGTAATGACTTTGATGATTTCAAAGGGGAGATTGGTAAGGCTCATCAATTTAAAGGAACGGATGGTCAGATTCAAATCACGGTTAATGATCTGCCAGCTGATGGATATCCAGTTAATATTACTAAGCAATCTCTCCAAACAACGACAGAGCAGATGAATACTTATTTATCTGTGGTTGAAAAGGGTAAACAGACTGGTATTATTCAGCTTTCTATGACTGGTGCTAACCAGCAGCAGACTAGCTTGATATTAAAACAAATCGTCTTATCCTATATTGATCAAAATCAGTCTCGTGGCTCTGAAGAAACGACTAAAACCATTAGTTTTATGGAAACTCAGATTCCAAACCTAAAGAAAAAGCTGGAAGATTCTGAAGCAATATTTAATGAGTTTCGCAAAAAATATGGCACTATTGATGTAAGTAAAGAAGCCGAATTACTATTAACAGAAAGCTCACAAATTGATGTCCAACTTAATGAGCTTAGACTCAAGAAAGCGGATCTTACGACCTACTATACGGAAGAGCATCCACTAGTTATTCAAATCAATGAGCAGTTAGAAGTGTTGAATACTAGAAAGCAGGATATAGATGATACTATTGTAGGCTTGCCTGAGATTCAAAGAGAGTTTTTACAATTATCAGCTGATAGTGCTATTAACAGAGAGATTTATTTAACTCTACTCAAAAACTATGAGCAGCTAAAAATCGTTAAAGCTGGCCAAATTGGTTTTGCCCGTATTATTGATCTGCCTATCAACAACTTTAAAGCGATTGCGCCCAAAAAGTTGTTGATAGTAATCTTGGCTACGCTTTTAGGGTCGATGCTTGGAACGATGCTCGTACTGCTTAAGAACATGCTTAGAAATGTGGTTAAAGACCCTGAGCGTTTAGAGGCCAAGACTGGTGTACCTGTGGTAGCTACAATCCCACGCTCTCCACTATTAACAAGATTACGTAAGAGTAATAAGAATGCGCCTAATCGTTTGCTTGCTTATGTCGATCATAATAGTTTGAGCTATGAGGCAATCAAGAGCTTAAGAACAAATCTAATGTTTGGTATGCCAGCGCAAGGCCGAGCGGGTCAAAGAGCGAAAGTGATACTAATTACTGGTGAAAGTCCTGGTGTTGGTAAGTCTTTTATCTCTTCTAACTTGACAGAGGTATTTGCTCAGTTGGATAAAAAAGTTCTGATTATGGATGCTGATATGCGCTTGGGTGAGCTGCATAAGATGTTTAGTATGAGTCAGGATAATGGTCTAGGAGATTATTTATCACAAGATAAGACTCATTTATCTAAAGATAACGCTCAAGTCTCAAAAGTTGTTGCCAGTCAAGAAATGAATGACTTAGCAGGCTTTATTCATGCGACTGGTATAGATAATATTGATTTTATGCCACGAGGTCAGCATCCACGTAATCCGGCATCATTATTGGCTAATGGTAGTTTCGATCATTTAATGAAACAACTAAATTTGCATTATGATTATATAGTCATTGATTCGCCACCTGTATTGGCTGCTTCTGATGCTATGATTTTATCGCAGTATGCAGATAAAGTGTTAATGGTGGCTCGCTATGATAAGTCTATAGAAGGTCAGGTAGTTTATGCGGTTAATCAGATGAATAAAGCCAATATCAAAGTAGATGGTATTATCTTAAATGATGTACAGCAGGGATTACTAAGTAAGTACAGCTATCATTATAGTTATGCCTATGGCAATAACAATTAGATGTTACTTGATAGAAGTATAGTGCTTCAAATATTAATGCTTGAATAAAATAGTTGTTTGTTATGTCAATAGACCCATTAGCCTCATCCAAATCGCATAATGCTAACGCTATAATATCTACTAGTCTTGCTGAGAGTAGTGCTAAGTTTTTGCTTAGCCTACCTAGAAGCGTTAAGCGTAGTATTTTAATGTTGGCTGACTTTATTATGTCAGCCGTTTGTCTATTCTTCGCCATTGCAGCAAGGTATGGATATATAGACCATCATGTAAGCTTATTTGTAATAAGTCTGAGTGCGTTGATGCCAGTCTTATGCTTATACGCTATTGGGTTTTATAATGGCGTAGCTAGAGGTTTTTTTGATGCAATGATGGGTAGCGTATTGCAGCTATTCTTTGTACTTATTATCATCGCCCAGACCATTCTTTATTTTAAACTCCTTCCTGATGTGCCACGTGCCGTACCCATTTTATATTTGTTTCTATTCTTTATATGGTTGTGGAATAGTAGGCTTACTATCCGTGAGCTTCTAACTCGGCTACAAGGTAAAAGCCAACAAAGCGCTAGAAATGAAGATGGTTATGAGAATATCGTTATTTATGGTGCGGGAGAGGCTGGAAGGGATTTATTAGAAGGTTTAAGAAACTCACATAAATATAATGTCGTGGCTTATATCGATGATGATCCACAGCTTAGCGGTGCTTATTTACTCGGCAAAAAGATTTATCCTGCTTATGAGTTAGTAAGCTTAGTAGAAGAATTGGATATTGCGCAAGTATTTTTGGCTATACCTTCTATTAGCCGCGCGCAAAAACGCCAAATTATAGATAAACTCTCAGGCATTGCGATAAAAATAAAAGAATTGCCTAGCTTAGAGGAAATCGCTGATGAAAAAGTGACCGTTAGTAGCATGCGCAAAGTAGACATCTTAGATGTACTAGATCGACAGACTGTCGAGCCTGATGCAAAATTGCTTCAGATGAATATTAAAGATAAGTGCGTGTTGGTCACTGGTGCTGGTGGGTCTATTGGTAGCGAGTTATGTCGTCAAGTAATTAAAAATAAACCTAAATGCCTTGTACTCTATGAACTTTCTGAGTTTGCGCTTTATAGTATCCATCAAGAACTGACTATCAAACAAGCTAATACGCCAGCGTATAAAGATATTAAAATTGTTGCTGTTATCGGTAACGTCACCAATGAATCGAACCTGCTTAGAATACTGAAACTCCATAATATACAAACGGTTTATCATGCAGCCGCCTATAAACATGTACCTATGGTTGAATACAACCCTTTCGAAGGCGTTATTAATAATACTAAAGGTACTTATCATTGCGCCCGAGCTGCTATCCAAGCCAATGTCGAAACTTTCGTACTTATCTCGACTGATAAAGCAGTAAGACCGACCAACGTGATGGGTGCCTCTAAGCGCTTGGCAGAACTGGTCTGCCAAGCGCTAAGCCAGACAGATAGCCAAACTTGTATCAGTATGGTACGTTTTGGTAATGTCCTAGGCTCGTCAGGGTCTGTAGTACCGTTGTTTACCAAGCAGATCGAACAAGGTAAGCCAATTACTGTTACCCATCCTGATGTAACTCGTTATTTTATGACGATTCCAGAGGCGGCAAATCTAGTTATCCAAGCGGGTGCAATGGCATCAGGCGGTGAAGTATTTGTGCTTGATATGGGCGATCCGGTTAAGATTGTCGATTTGGCACAGCGAATGATTCATTTAAGTGGTTTTGATATAAAAGATACTGCCCATCCTGAAGGTGATATCGAAGTAATCTTTACAGGACTTAGAGCCGGAGAAAAGCTTTATGAGGAGTTGATTATTGGTGAGGATAACGTCGAATTCACTGATCATCCGCTTATCATGCAAGCGATAGAGCATAGCTTTCCATTGGATGAGCTTGAATCAGTATTGTTTGAGCTGACTGAAAAGCAAAAACAATTCGATGTCCCTTGGCTAAAGCAGCAGTTTAAGCAGTATGTAGATGGCTATAAAGAAAATACAGAATAAATAACATGAAGCGATTTAAAGAAATGAATATAAATCTATACTTTAAATACTAAGCAATAAACGTCTTAAAGCGCTCATTTAATTTTTAGCTTTAAAAGAATAGGTTTTTTTATGAAAATACTAGTTACAGGCGGCGCAGGCTTTATCGGTTCTGCTGTTATTCGTCATATTATCCATAATACGGATGACGAAGTCTTAAACATTGATAAATTAACCTATGCGGGTAACTTAGAGTCACTCAAAGACATTGATCAGAGTGCTAGATATAATTTTCAACAGATTGATATCTGTGACAAAGAAGCGCTAGAGCAAGCTTTTAATAGTTTTCAGCCTAATCTTGTGATGCATTTAGCAGCAGAGTCACATGTGGATCGCTCTATTGATGGCCCTGCTGAATTTATTAATACCAATATCGTAGGTACTTATCATTTATTAGAGGTTGCACGTCAATACTGGCAAAGGCTTAATGATACAGATAAAAAGCAATTTAAGTTTCACCATATTTCTACCGATGAAGTCTATGGCGATTTAGAAGGCACGACGGATTTATTTACTGAAACTACCCCTTATGCACCAAGTTCACCTTACTCGGCGTCCAAAGCTAGCTCTGACCATTTGGTTCGTGCCTGGCATCGTACTTATGGTTTTCCTATTTTAGTTACTAACTGCTCTAATAATTATGGTCCTTACCATTTCCCTGAAAAACTCATTCCGTTAGTTATTTTAAATGCTCTAGATAGCAAAGCGTTGCCTATTTATGGTAAAGGCAATCAAATACGTGATTGGCTGTATGTCGAAGATCATGCGCATGCTCTATACAAAGTGGTCACTGAAGGAAAAGTGGGTGAGACTTATAATATCGGTGGGCATAACGAAAAACAAAATATCGAAGTAGTCAAAACCATTTGTCACATCTTAGATGAGCTAAAACCACAGGCAAATGGTCAGCCGTACGAATCATTAATTACGTTTGTAAAAGACCGCCCAGGACATGACTTGCGCTATGCTATTGATGCCAGAAAAATTGCCAATGAATTAAATTGGACACCGACAGAGACGTTTAATAGTGGTATTAGAAAAACGGTCGAATGGTATTTGAATAATATGGAGTGGTGCAGCCGCGTTCAAGATGGCAGCTATCAACGTGAAAGACTAGGAGCAGGTGAATAAATGAATACAAAAGGTATTATTTTAGCAGGCGGTTCAGGTACGCGTCTTTACCCAATTACTAAAGGCGTCTCTAAGCAGCTGCTACCTATCTATGATAAACCAATGATTTATTATCCGTTGTCTGTATTGATGCTCGCAGGTATCCGTGAGGTGCTTATCATTAGCACACCAGATGACATTGATGGCTTTAAGCGTCTATTAGGCGATGGTAGCGATCTGGGCGTTGATATCAGTTATGCGGTTCAACCAAGCCCTGACGGTTTAGCCCAAGCCTTTATTATCGGTGAAAATTTCATAGGTGATAGTAATGTCTGCTTGGTTCTTGGTGACAATATATTTTACGGTCAAGGGTTTACGCCTCTATTGAAGCAGGCAGTTAATCGTCAAAAAGGCGCAACTGTCTTCGGCTATCAAGTTAAAGATCCAGAGCGTTTTGGCGTAGTAGCATTTGATGAAAATAAGTGCGCTATTTCGATAGAAGAAAAGCCTGTCAAGCCTAAATCTAATTATGCAGTAACAGGTTTATATTTCTATGATAACGATGTCATAGAGATTGCGAAAAAGGTAAAGCCTTCTGATCGAGGCGAAGTCGAGATTACTACCGTCAATCATATGTATATGGAACGTGGTAATCTAAATGTGGAGCTATTAGGTCGTGGTTTTGCTTGGCTAGATACAGGTACACATGAGAGCTTATTAGAAGCTGCACAATTCGTTGAAACTATTGAAAAGCGTCAAGGCTATAAAGTGGCCTGTTTAGAGGAGATTGCTCTCAATAACGGCTGGTTGACCAAACAACAAGTGGCTGAGATTGGTCAAACGATGAGTAAAAATGCATATGGTCAGTATTTATTAGATTTAGCGAAGTAATTATGACACAAAAGATTCTACATTTAGGCCCATGTGATAAATTCATACCACCATTTATCGAGTTGATTAAAGATGATTTTGAATTTAATGACCATCTGTTTTTACTAACTAACTCAATGTCAGAAAATGAACTGATTAACCACTCAAATGTTAAGTTATCAGGTAAAGGTAAGCTTTCGAAAGTCAAGCATTATGCTTTGGTCATAAAAAAAATGAAACAGGCAGATAAAATAATTTTGCATAGCTTATTTGACATTAGAATTATTCAAATTCTATTTTTTTTACCTTGGTTACTAAAGAAATGTTATTGGGTTATGTGGGGTGGTGATTTATATAGCTACCAGCTAGGCAGGCGTAATAAATCTTGGTATAAGAATGAGTTTTTTCGTCGCTCAGTTATAAAAAATATGGGTCATCTATTGACTTATATTCAAGGAGATGTGGATTTAGCTAGAAAGTGGTATGGAGCTACAGGGGAATATCATGAATGTTTGATGTATCTAAGCAATACTTATAAAGCTTTGGATATTCCAAACATTCAAAGCAGTACTATAAATATTCAGATTGGTAATTCTGCAGATCCCTCAAATAACCATATTGAGATATTGGATAAGCTATTGCCTTTTAAAGATGAAAATATACGGATATACACTCCCTTATCTTATAGTAATAAAGAGCATGCTAAAGAGGTTATATCTACAGGCAAAAAGTTATTTGGCGATAAATTCATAGCTTTGACTGATTTTATGCCATTTGAAGAGTATTTGAAGTTTTTAGGTAGTATTGATATTGCTATCTTTAATCATAAAAGACAACAAGCCATGGGAAATACGATTACCTTACTTGGGTTAGGAAAAACGGTATTTATACGTAGTGATACTACGCAATGGCAGTTATTTAAAGATAAAAATATTGAAGTGCTAAATACTCTGAATTTTGAGCTCAACTATATTAAAGATTTAGAAAAGAATATAAAAAACACAGCAGACTACTTTTCTAAAGAAACCCTAATTGAACAATACAAGCTTCTATTTAAATGAAAAAAATAGGTTTATATCTACTCGGTGAAAAAGCATATAGAGTTTTAGAAGAGATTCTAAATACGTTTAGCAATGAAGTAATTGCATTTGTCGTTTTGGCAAAAGATAAGAATATTTATAAAGATTTTTATGATGAGACTCTGAGTCTATGCGAAGAAAATAGTATAAATTACTACCATAAAAATGATAACTACTATAATGATTCAATAACTTGCTTTGCAATAGGTTGGAGATGGATTATCAATAGTGATAACCTTATAGTTTTTCATGACTCTATTCTGCCTAAATATAGAGGTTTTTCTCCACTCGTAAATATGCTAATAAGTGGTGAAAAAACTTTAGGTGTTACTGCTTTGAAAGCTGTGTCGGAGTATGATAAAGGTCCAATTATCTCTCAAAGATCTATTCAAATTAATTACCCTATCAAGATTCAGGAAGCTATTAGTATAATCTCTCCATTATATGCGTCTCTTGCAATAGAAATAATAGCTAAGATAGCTAAAGGTATAGACTTGCCCCTTCAATATCAAAATGAAGCAGATGCTAGTTATAGCTTATGGAGGAATGAAGATGACTATCAAATTAATTGGAATTCATCGTCTGATAAAATTCAGCGCTTTGTCGATTCTGTAGGGTATCCTTTTAAGGGTGCAAGTACGTATCTAAACGAGGTTAAGATTAGGCTAACAGATGTTAGTCTATATCCTGATGTTGAGGTTCAGTCTCGTGAAGATCATATTGGAAAAATTATATTTATGGAAGAAGGCTTACCGGTTGTTGTTTGTGGAAGAGGTTTAATTAAAATAAACTCTATGGTTGACGACTTGAGGAAACAACCAGTTATTAACGTCTCATTTAGAAGTCGCTTACAATATAAAGGCAATTAATAATGATCGTATTTAATAAACCTCCCTATACGGGTAATGAAGACCAGTACGTATTACAAGCGATTCGTAGTGATAAAATGTCCGGTGATGGACCTTTTACTCAACGCTGTCATACTTGGTTCGAATCGAATCTACCTTGTAAAAAAGCGCTACTGACGCCTTCATGTACTGCAGCCTTAGAAATGGCTGCAATTTTGGTTGATATTCAGCCAGGTGACGAAGTTATTATGCCAAGCTATACCTTCGTTAGTACGGCTAATGCTTTTGTATTACGTGGTGCAAAAATAGTCTTTGTAGATATCCGTCTAGATACGATGAATATTGACGAATCAAAAATTGAAGCTGCTATTACTGAAAAGACCAAAGCCATTGTACCTGTCCATTATGCCGGAATCAGCTGTGAAATGGATACCATAATGGATATTGCACAGCGCCATAACTTATGCGTCATTGAGGATGCCGCTCAAGGTGTGATGAGTGCTTATAAAGGTAAAGCTTTAGGTACTATCGGCCATTTGGGCTGTTTCAGCTTCCATGAAACAAAAAACTATACTAGTGGCGGTGAAGGCGGTTTATTAATTATAAATGATGATAAGTTCAAGGAACGTGCAGAGGTCATCCGAGAAAAAGGCACTAACCGTAGTCAGTTTTTCCGAGGTATGGTAGATAAGTACTCATGGGTAGATATTGGTAGTAGTTATTTACCTAGTGACATTCAAGCAGCCTATTTATGGGGTCAACTGGAAAAGGTCGATGAAATAAATAATAACCGGTTAGCTTCTTGGTCATATTACTATGAGCAGCTGCAACCTCTTCAAACGGCTGGCAAGATACTGTTACCTGGTGTACCCGATGCCTGTGTGCACAATGCTCATATGTTTTATATAAAAGTTCAAGATATAGAAGTTAGAACTCAGTTAATTAAGCACCTGAAAAACAACGATATTATGGCTGTATTCCATTACATCCCTCTGCATAGCTCAGTGGCTGGAAAGAATCTGGGCACATTCTATGGTGAAGATGAATTTACAACTGCAGAAAGTGAAAGATTGGTCAGACTGCCTACGTGGTATGGTCTTAGTGAAAATGAGCAAGTTAAAGTTATTAATTCAATATTTGAGTTCTACGCGTGACTCCTAAAAAAATAGCAGCATTTGCACTTGGTCCAGTTGCAGGGGCTGCCTTAGGTTTTATCACTTTACCACTTGTCACTTGGTTTTTCTCTCAAGAAGATGTTGGTCGAATGGCGATGCTTCAGGTTGCTATCAGCTTTTGCACCTTGCTATTTACTTTAGGGCTGGATCAAGCTTATGTAAGGGAATTCCACGAAGCTAAAAGTCAACCTGCTCTTTTTAAAATGGCTTTTTTACCTGGTTTTTTGCTCCTCAGCATAATCATTACTGTTTTGCTAATGTCTGGCAATACCATATCATTATATCTATTTGAAATAGACAGTCGCTTATTGAGTGTTCTAGTGGCAGTGGCGATATTAGCATCTTTTTCATCACGCTTCTTGTCGTTGATATTACGTATGAAAGAGCAAGGCCTTGCTTATTCAATGAGCCAAGTATTACCTAAGCTTTTTTTGATATTGATTATTGGAGGATATGTTTTATTCGCTGCTAATAAAAGTATAACTAATCTTGTATTAGCAAACGTAGCTGCCATATTGTTCATATCTATAATTTATACTTGGAATACTCGTAAAGAATGGCTTTTAAGTATAAAAGAAAAAGTTGATTATCGATATTTAAAAGAATTGCTTAAATTTGGTACACCACTTATATTTGGTGGACTTGCTTTTTGGGGCCTTACTGCTACAGATAAAGTACTACTGAAAGAGTTATCAGATTTTGAGCAGTTAGGGTTATACTCTGTAGCAGTGAGCTTCGCTGCAGCGGCTACTATATTTCAAAGCGTATTTTCTACAGTTTGGGCACCTACAGTTTATAAATGGGCTGCAGCTGGTGAAGGCTTAGACAAAATATATAAAGTTAATCGCTATGTATTATTAATCGTTATTATTTTATTTTGCTTGGCTGGTTTGTTTTCTTGGGTAATCACCTTTATTTTACCTGATAATTACAATGCGGTTCAGTGGATTTTAATATCGTGCTTAGGCTTCCCTTTACTCTATACATTGTCAGAAACGACGGTAGTGGGTTTAGGTATTACTCGCCGATCAGGGCTCTCTATGTTAGCAGCACTCATAGCCTTTCTATTCAATTTATTTGGTAACTGGTGGTTAATACCCACTTGGGGTGCTACAGGTGCTGCAGTGAGTACATGTGTATCATTCTGGTTCTTTTTCTTTTTTAGAACAGAATTTGCCATCCATGTATGGAAACCTATCCCCCGGCTATCTTTATACACTTATACCATTTTATTAGTTATAGGGGCAGTAATAAGTAGCATGTATGGAGAAAAACATACCATTAAAATGATGATTTTTTGGCTAGCTATTCTATGCAGCATATTTTTTGTATTTAGAGACGAAATGAACGAGATTAAAAACTGGCTATTTATAAAAGTAAAGAATAGATATGAAATTATTGTTAATAAATAAATTTTATATTCATTCAAGTATTAATTGGTTCTTAAAATTAGGTACATTATGAAAATAGCAGTAGCAGGTACAGGTTATGTCGGCTTATCAAATGCATTGTTGTTAGCTCAGCATCACGACGTTATCGCTGTAGACATTATTCCTGAAAAAATCGATTTATTGAACGCCAAACAATCACCAATTGAAGATATTAAAGTAACAGATTTTTTGACTAATAAGTCGCTTAAGTTTTATGCCACATTAGATGCACCCCTTGCTTATACTGATGCCGATTTTGTCATCATTGCGACGCCCACAGATTATGATGCTAAAACTAACTATTTTAATACTAAAAGTGTTGAATCCGTTATTAGACAGGTTTTGGCTATCAATTCGCAAGCAGTAATGGTAATAAAATCAACAGTACCTGTAGGCTATACAGAAGCGCTCAGACAGGAGCTAGGAACAGACAATATAATATTCTCGCCTGAATTCTTACGTGAAGGTAAGGCCTTACATGATAATCTTTACCCCTCACGTATTATAGTGGGTGAGCAGTCAGAACGAGCACAAACATTCGCTAATTTGCTGTTAGAAGGCGCTGTAAAAAAAGATGTTCCTATATTATTTACTAACTCAACAGAAGCTGAAGCTATTAAGCTGTTTTCTAACACCTACTTGGCTATGCGGGTTGCTTATTTTAATGAGTTAGACACTTATGCTCAGACTTTTGGTTTAGATACTAAGCAGATCATTGAGGGAGTGAGTCTAGACCCGCGCATTGGTGCTCACTATAATAATCCTTCATTTGGTTATGGTGGTTATTGTTTACCCAAAGACACTAAACAATTACTAGCAAATTATGATGAAGTGCCTAGTAATCTGATTAAAGCGATTGTTGATTCTAATCGAACTCGTAAAGATTTTATTGCCGATTCGATCATCGCAAGACGGCCAAAAACAGTAGGTATTTATCGTTTGGTTATGAAATCAGGCTCTGATAACTTCCGTGCCTCTGCGGTGCAGGGTATTATGAAGCGTATCAAAGCCAAAGGTATAGAAGTGATAGTATATGAGCCAGTATTGGAAGAGACACACTTCTATAATTCTGAGGTGATAACAGACTTGGATAGCTTTAAAGCAAAGAGTGATATAATAGTCGCCAACCGCTTAGTTGATGAGATAGCTGATGTGACAGATAAAGTGTTTACACGAGATCTGTTTGGTGGAGACAGTTAAATTGATGTTTTGGAATATAGTAAGAGTACACTTTCAATCTATTAGATAAAGGGCTAGGTATAACCAAAGATGATAGATAATTCAAATAGTAAAGAGAGTTCACCACTGGTGACGGTATATATGCCAACCTACAACAGAGTTGAACTCTTGCAGCGTGCTGTGGATTCAGTTCTACAGCAGGATTATAAGAATATAGAGCTTATAGTAGTAGATGATAATTCAACGGATGGTACTCATGAATACCTAGCTAAAATGGATAAAGAAGACTCTCGATTTAGATATTTTGTAAACGAGAGAAACTCAGGTGCTTGTGTTAGTCGCAACAAAGCAATTTTTTCAGCGAATGGTGAATTTATTACTGGGATAGATGATGATGATTATTTTCTCCCAAGTCGCATATCAAGCTTTATAAAAGATTGGGATAATATAGCGGATGATGGTATAGCGTTATATTCCAATGCTTTCGTAAAAATAAAAGACGATGATTTGAAAAAAATAAAGAAAATAGAATGCTGTAGTCAGTCAGATTTAATATGTGCAAATTGGATAGGTAACCAAGTTTTTACTAAAACTAGTAGTTTACAAGATATAGGTGGATTCGATGTAGGTTTTCCCGCATGGCAAGATCTCGATTGTTGGTATAGATTACTTAGTATAAAAAAATCAAAAGCTTATTTATCCGAAGGGTATAGTTACATAGTAGATGCTAGTCATCCACATGAGCGAATTACTTCAGGAAAAGTCTCGTCAATATATAAGGCATACGATTATTTTTGTAAAAATCATAAGTTAAAATTTAATCAAAAAAAGATAATGGCGTTACAGCTCTTACCATACACAGAAGAGTTACCTGAAACAACTTCTCTTATTAGAAGTATTATATACTTACCGAAAATATATAATATGAGAAGGTCACTTTCAATTTATTCAAAGCCTAAAGCAAAAAAACTGATTAGAAGAAAGTAGCTAATATCTAAATTGAAGTTATAAAGTTTAGAGTTACATATTAATATACAATACTGAGACTTGCCTAATGCCTTATTTAATTTTTCTCTTTTCACTATTACAACCCATATACGCATTGGTGTTTGCGATAAATGAAAGTATTAAGAAAAAATCAGGTCATCTTAGTTTGTTTTGTATCGCTTTAGCGTTTGCCACCTTTGCATTTGCAATAACTCCTCCTATAGAATATGATTTATACAGACATTATGAACGTATAGATATCTTAAAAGAACTACCTTTCAGTAAGATTCTTGAATTCGAAAAGATAGGATATGTGCTTTTTGATATTTATGCCTGGATCATCAGCTTTTTAGGGTTACCAAAACAAGCTTTTACTTTTAGTATCGTGCTTATTGCATATCTTTTGATACTCTCAATATTTAATGATATTAAATGTAGATATCTACAGAACTCTAGTTCAATATACATATTACTTTCATTAATCATAATTTGGTTAAGTATACCATTTGTCGGTTTATCAAGTGGTATAAGGAATTCATTCGCTACTGTACTGGTTGTTTATTTTAGTTACAATTTAATATTCTATAAGAAGCTCGCATATTTTCTATTAGGATCTATAATTGCATTCCTAACTCATCCTTTCGCGCTAGTAGCATCCATAATTGTACTTTTATCATATAAGTTCAGTCGATTCTCCTCTAGGTCGAAAATACTTATATATATTGGCTTTCTGTTATCCCTAAGTTCTAAACTTATAGAAATTAGTATCGGGTATCTCGTATCTTTTGTTGATGATTTTGATTTCTTTAATGATGTATATTTCGATAAAGATGGTGAGTTTGGAAGTGGTTTAATAGATTCTAAGTCATTATATGGAATCATAGCTACCATAATATTACCTAAAATACCTTTATACTTAGCACAATTTTATCTTCTCACATTAAAGCCTAAAAACAATGATACTATGTACTTTTTGCTTTGTGTTTTATCATTGTTTTTAGGTATTTTTCAGTCGTTATATGTAGTAATTGGTAGAATGTCTGATTTTTTCATATTGATTTTTTCTATATATCTAATACTTTGGCAAGTTAATTCAAAAATACGTTTTGATAGATTTTTTTTATTGTTGTATTTTATTTCCTTAGTTTCATATTCACTTGCAAGTATATATGATGCTAGATTTTTCTTATTTGATAATTTTAATGTATTCTTTAAGCCTTTGCTATTTATACTATTCGATTTATCTTAATTATTAAATAGACTAATTTATCATTAATTCATAAAAGTTAGGATAAAACTTCAGAGATGCAAATCGTTATTTATTTAATATCTATTCTATAGCCAAACCCATTTAAAAGTGTTATAAACTAATCATCAAACCCAATTATTATCATAAAGACCATGACTTACTCACTAGATTTCCGTAGAAAAGTTCTTAAAAGCTTAGACGAGGATATGACCTTTGCTGGGGCGGCTGAGTTCTATAATCTCAGCCCAACCACCATACAAAACTGGAAGAGACGTGTTCATAGCAAAACAACCAGGCAAACCAAACCCTATAAAATACCAGATGACGTGCTACTTAATGATGTCAAAGAACATCCTGATGATTACCAGTATGAGTGAGCACGTCGTTTAAACTGTAGTAAAACAGGCATTTATCATGCCTTAAAGCGCCTAGGCATCAGTCAAAAAAAAGACCTTAGAACATCCAAAAGCATGTCCGATCAAAAGAGCGGTGTATCAAAGAAAGCTTGATCGCTTTATGCAGCAAGGCTATCCCATTGTCTATATGGATGAAAGCGGCTTTGAGCATGAGACTATTCGCTCTCATGGTTACGTGCCTATTGGTAAGCCTTGTATCGATAGCTACAACTGGCAAGCAAAAAAGCGAACTAACGTTATTGGTGCTCTGTATGAAAAGATGTTGTTTGCGCTTGATTACTTTGAGACAAATATGAACAGCAACACGTTCTATCACTGGTGCAAGTTCACACTTATTCCAAGCCTTAAAACCAAATGCGTGATTGTGATGGATATGAGCGAGGATAAAGCAAAGCACTGCTTTGCCCGAGTGCAAGACGAGAGCTATGCTCGAGTGACCAGATTTCATAAGAGCAAACGCATTCAAAAGCTACTAAACAGGCACGGGCATCGTATTCTTTGGTTACCGCCGTACAGTCCTGATTTAAACCCTATCGAGAAGAAATGGGCTCAAGTGAAGTTTCTACGCCAAGGTTGGAGGCAAAATGATTTATCCAAATTGTTTTATGATATTTGTCCTAGCCATAACAGTTTTATTTTGAACTGACTCTATTAAGATCCGCTGTATCTTTTTTATATTGAATTCACTATATTAAGATCCGCTGTATCTTTTTTATATTGAATTCACTATATATACTCGTTTATTTTTTGCAAGGTTTATATTTAGTCGTTAAGGTTTATAAGTGATTATGAAAAACATATTAATAATTATTCCAAATTTAAATAGTTCAGGTGGTACTGAAAGAGCAGCAAGTAATATTGCCAACATGCTTTTATCTGATTATCAAGTTACTATACTGTCTCTTACAAAACAGTTGGGTAAGAGTTTCTATTACATTAATCCACAAGTAAAAATTATCTATGAAGATATTAATCAGGAGTCTGATTATGCTTTTAAAAAGATTAAATGGAGTTATAAGTTTTATAGAACAATAAGTAAAATAATTAAAAATTATGATATAGATGTGGTTATTGGTCTTACTCATAACGTAAACAGTATTATATCTATGTTAAATAGGAAGAATATTAAAACTATTGGTTGTGAGCATATTGATTACAAGACAATCCCTAAGAGTTCTAGATTAATAATTAAAAAAACCTATCCAAAACTCAATGCTTTAATTGTGCTTTCTAGACAGGCATGCAAAGCGGTTGAGTACCTAAATGATAATATAGTCATAATACCTAATTCTCTACCTTTTGAAAGCAATACAGTGTCAAAACTGACCAATTCAAAAATTTTAATGGTAGGTAGATTGTCTAAAGAAAAAGGTTATGAACGTGTTATACCATTATCAAAACACTTGTTAAAAAAATATCCAACATGGAGTATCCATATCTTTGGAGATGGTGAAATACGCGACGAGTTAAAAAAATTGATTATTAAAGACAGTTTACACAATATAAAATTAAATAATCCCGTTGAGAATATACAAGCGGAATATCTAAATGCTTCGATTTTTTTATCTACGTCATACAATGAAGCCCTACCAATGGTTTTTTTAGAAGCTATGAGTTGTGGGCTTCCTGTTATCAGTTATAAAAACCAAGGTACAGATGCGTTAATAGATAATAATATAGATGGTATTGCTGTTGAGTCTAATAATGAACTGATTGTTAATATGGATAGATTAATTGACAATATTGAACTAAGAACAAGTTTAGGAGCGAATGGTAAGATAAAATCCTTAGAGTTTACTACTCATAAGATTAAAAAGAAATGGTTGAACTTATTGAGTCAACTATAGTCATAAATAAACCATATCAATGATATTAGTTTCATAAAAATATTTATACTGAAACTTACAGAGGATATAAAATTGAAAATTCTTACTTTCACTAACTTTTACTTACCTGGCTACAAAGGTGGAGGTCCTATAAAAACTATAAAGAACTTAGTTGGTCAGACCAGTGACTCACTATCCTACAAAGTAGTTACTCTTGATAGAGACTTAGGTGATGCTTCTGCTTATACTAATATTAACCTTAATAGTTGGAATGATTTAGGATATTCACAAGTATTTTACAGTCAAATGGGATTTGGTGGTATCAAACAAATATTTAGATTATTAACTAAAGAAAATTACGATATAGTTTATTTAAATAGTTTTTTCTCGCCAAAATTTTCTTTTTTCCCCCTCTTGTTTAGTAAGATGTTAAAAAAACAAGTGATATTGGGGCCAAGAGGTGAGTTTTCAGAAGGAGCACTGAGTCTTAAAGCTCAAAAAAAGCTTATGTTTATTAGGCTATATAAGTTCTTACGTTTGCATCATGGAACCATTTTTCAAGCGTCAAGCGATTATGAGGCAGAGGATATTCGAAGAGTCTTAGGCCGAGAAGTAGATATTTATATTGCGGAGGATATCGGGACACAGGAATTTACGGAAGCTTTACCTGTTCGTACTAGCAACATACTTAAAGCTGTTTTTGTTTCTCGTATATCACCAAAGAAGAATGTTTTGGCAGCACTAAAAATGTTACGGGAAGTTAAGAAACCTATGTCTTATCATATTTATGGTCCAGTTGAAGATAATGATTATTGGGACAAATGTAAGGCTGTCATTGAAACTCTTCCTTCTCATGTTAAAGTTGAATATAAAGGTGAATTACTACCTGAAGAAGTGATCAATATTCTATCTTTATATGACCTATTTTTTATGCCTACTAAAGGGGAAAATTATGGGCACGTTATTGCTGAAGCACTATGTGCAGGCTTACCGCTACTCATTGCGGATACTACACCATGGCGTAATCTTCAGGAACAAGGAATTGGCTGGGATTTATCACTAACTAATCCAGAAGCATTCAGTAAAGTTATTGATGAGTTAGCAATAATGTCCTCTGAAGAGTATCATCACATGCGGGAAACAGTATTGGCATGGGCTAAAAATAAATTTAATCAACGCGATGCGATTGACGCTAACATCGCTATGTTTAAATATGCAGCTAATAAATAGATTTAATAAAAAGGTATTTTAATGTTTAAAGATAAAACACTTCTCATTACAGGCGGCACAGGCTCATTCGGTAATGCTGTCCTCCGCCGTTTTCTTAATTCAGATATCGCTGAGATCCGTATCTTTAGTCGTGACGAAAAAAAGCAAGATGATATGCGTAAAAAGTACGCCAATACCAAACTAAAGTTTTACATTGGCGATGTAAGAGATTACCAAAGCATTTTAAATGCCACGCGTAGTGTTGATTTTATTTATCATGCCGCTGCACTCAAACAAGTACCATCTTGTGAGTTTTATCCTATAGAAGCAGTGAAAACTAACATATTAGGTACTGAAAATGTCCTTGAAGCAGCTATTCAGAATCAAGTGAAGCGCATCGTTTGTCTGAGTACAGACAAAGCGGTTTACCCTATAAATGCTATGGGAATCTCAAAAGCAATGATGGAGAAAGTCATCGTTGCAAAATCTAGAAATGTACCTGAAGGTACAACTATTTGTGCGACACGCTATGGTAATGTCATGGCGTCACGAGGTTCCGTTATCCCTCTTTTTGTAGAGCAAGTGTTAAAGGGTCAGCCCATTTCTATCACTGACCCAGCTATGACACGCTTCATGATGACGTTAGATGATGCGGTAGATCTAGTCTTACATGCGTTTAAGCATGGTAGTAACGGCGATATTTTTGTACAGAAAGCCCCTGCAGCGACTATTCAGGTTCTAGCCCAAGCTGTGGTTAATCTAATGAATCAAGAAAGCTATCCGATTAACGTTATTGGTACTCGTCATGGAGAGAAACTTTTTGAAGCGTTGTGCAGCCGCGAAGAGATGTTAGTAGCTAAAGATCAAGGCCAATACTACCGTATTCCTGCAGATAACCGAGATCTAAATTATGAGAAGTATTTTGAAGAAGGCTCGAAGGAATTATCAGGTGTAGAAGATTATAACTCTCATAATACTGAAAGATTAGATATCAACAGTATGAAAGAATTATTACTCAAGCTTGAGTTTATGCAAAAGATTGCAGCAGGCGAGAAGGTACAGGCTGATGAGTAAAAAAATATTAATATTAGGTGCAAATGGTATGCTCGGTGGTAGCTTGCATCGTTACTTTACCGATACGGAGAATAGCGTTGTAGGTACAGTACGTTCTAACTCCACGCTTAAACAACTCGCTGATATGGGTTTCGAGAATATTATTAGTGGTATCGATGTAACAGATTACAAAGTATTAGAGAACACTATTTTTGAATTAAATCCTGATTATGTGTTTAACTGTGTTGGTTTAATTAAACAGTTATCTCAGTCAAAGCTACCAGTGCCTGCTATTGAAATCAATAGTCTTTTACCGCATAAGCTTGCTGAAATATGTACGAAATATGATAGTCGATTAGTACACTTTTCAACTGATTGCGTATTTAGTGGTAGTACGGGCGGTTACATAGAAAGCTCATTACCTGATGCAACAGATATTTATGGCCGATCTAAACTGTTGGGAGAAGTTTCTTACGATAAGCATCTTACGCTACGTACTTCAATCATCGGACACGAATTAAATTCAAATGTAAGTTTAGTTGATTGGTTTTTAAGTCAAACTGATACCGTAAAAGGCTTTTCAAACGCAATTTTTTCAGGACTGCCAACATGTTACGTCGCAGAGTTTTTAGATAAATATGTGATTTGTGATCCAAATTTATCAGGCATGTACCATTTAAGTTCAGAGCCTATTGATAAATATAGTTTGCTGTTATTGATAAAAAATAAATATAACATTGCATTAGAAGTGATTGACTATCCAAATTTTACAATTGACAGAAGTCTTAATTCAGATAGTTTACGAGAGTTAATAAACTTTCAACCTCCTACATGGCCTGACCTAATTGAGAAAATGAATTATGAGTTTACTAGACACTTCAAATAGAAATAAAAAGATGAAAGTAATGACGGTGGTTGGTACACGTCCTGAGCTAATTAGATTATCTTTAATTATTAAAAAATTAGATTCTTCTTGTGAACATATACTTGTTCATACGGGTCAGAATTATGATTTTGAATTGAATGAGGTGTTTTTTACTGATTTAAATATCCGAAAACCTGATTTTTTTCTAAATGCGGCTGGTAAAACAAGTGCTGAAACTATTGGTAATGTAATTATTTCGATTGATAAAGTATTAGAAGAAGTTAAGCCGGATGCTCTCTTAGTATTGGGTGATACTAATAGTGGTATGTCTATAATGCCTGCTAAGCGCCGTAAGATTCCGACGTTCCATATGGAAGCTGGTAACCGCTGTTTTGATCAGCGTGTACCTGAAGAGATTAATAGACGAATTATTGATCATATGTCAGATGTAAATATGACATACAGCTCTATTGCTCGTGAGTATCTTTTGCGTGAAGGTCTGCCTGCAGATTTAATTATTAAAACAGGAAGCCCAATGTTTGAAGTGTTGAATTATTATCGTGATGGTATTGAACAGTCAGATGTATTATCGCGCTTAGGCTTAGAAGAAGGTAAATTCTTTATCGTCAGTGTTCATCGTGAAGAAAATATCGATTCGGATAAAAACTTTCTAAAATTAGTTGATGTGCTGAATACGGTGGCTGCACATTATGAATATCCAGTCATTGTCTCCACTCATCCGCGTACACAAAAGCGTTTAGATGCTATGAGTATCAAGTTCAATGCTAATATACGCTTGTTGAAGCCAATGGGATTTAAAGATTATAACAAGTTACAGATAACTGCTAAAGCGGCATTGTCTGACAGTGGTACTATTAGTGAAGAGTCATCTATCCTTAACTTCCCAGCTTTAAACTTACGCGAAGCACATGAACGTCCAGAAGGTGTAGAAGAAGCTGCAGTGATGATGGTTGGGGTAGAAGCCGATCGTGTTATACAATGTTTGCAAGTGCTTGAAAGCCAGGAAAGAGGTTGTGAGCGTACCTTGCGTTTAGTAGATGACTATAGCATGCCGAATGTATCAGATAAGGTAGTTCGTATAATTCATAGCTATCGTGATTATGTGATGCGTACAGTCTGGAAACAATATTAATTTGGGGTTTTTATGAGTAAATTAATTATGGTTTCTGAGTTTATTTCAGCTAGCGATAATTCTACGGGATATTTTTGGTCTAGCCTAATAAGGAAATTATCCACCGAATTTTCTGAATGTATTGTTATATCACCAGATATCATTAATAATTGTGATAGTGTCTTTTCTGTTAAAGTAAAGAGTATGAATTATGATAAAAATAAGATAGTTAACAGAGTTATTTTTCAAACATTACAATCTTTACAATTTACTTTTAAAATATTAATGCATGCTAGAAAAGAAGATACAGTTATTGTTGGAACAAATCCAACAATGCTATTATTTTTTTTACCTATGTTAAAAAGAGCTATAGGTTTTAATTGGGTTTTACTTGTCTATGATATTATACCCGAAAATTTAGTTCCAGCAGGTATAATTAAAAAAGAGAGTGTTAGTTTTAAACTGTTAAATAAGTATTTTTCATTCGTTTATTCTTGCCCAGATAAAGTTATTTCTATAGGCTCCGATATGCGTGATCTAATAGTTAAAAAGTGTAATATAGAACCCTCTAAAATTGATATTATACAAAACTGGGTTAATCATAATGATGTAAAATTAATAAAAAGAGAAAAAAACTCAGTATTTAAAAAAATGAATTTTAAAGAAAGTGATTTTGTCTTTACTTTTTTTGGTAACTTGGGTCGTGTCCAGGGGATACCTAATATTCTGGAGGCATCTAAGCATATTGTTAACGATAATATTAAAATATTATTCATAGGTGATGGATATTTTAAAGAAGAGTTGACTCAGTTTGTCAATAACAATATTAGAGATAATGTTTTTTATTATGGTTCTATTCCGCAGGAACAAAAAGATCAAGGCTTGTCAGCTGGTGACGTGGCATTAGTCACACTGGCTGATGGAATGTTGGGGTTAGGCGTGCCTAGCAAGTCTTATTTTAGTATGGCGGCAGATAAACCTATCCTTTCTGTAATGGATGAAAATGCAGAAGTGTCGATGATGGTTAGGAAACATAATATTGGTTGGTTATGCCCTCCTAACACTCCTAAGGAACTAGCTAAATGTTTTGATAATATTTATTCAGAAAGATATTTAAAAAAACAACAAAAGCCTAGGAAGGTTTTAGTGGACTTTTACTCTGAAGAAGTGGCTTTAGAAAAATTTGTAACTTCTATTAGGCACGTTCATAAAAGTAGATAAAGGCTTATGATGGATGAGAAACACCTTTAAACTGCATGATTGGTTCCTTTCTGATTGATTTATAGCTTCTTATCGTTATTTAGTAGATGTAATATAGCTATTGCTTTTATTCGTATCGTTGGTAGTGAAAACGTTATGCAGCTTTGTATATAACAGACATAACTGCTAAGACCGAGTCTTTACAAGGTATTGACTTGGTAATTGATTTCCCTTCCAATATGTCTATTTAGGGTGCAGTATTAGCATAAACTGGATTCTGGATAACTAATGTGTATGGTGACTTAGCTTAAGTATAAAAAAATCTTGCAATTTATTTCGGTTTGAAAATATTATCAAGGTTAGAGGCTAGCTTTTAGTATTCAATGGTTTTTTTGATTTAGCGTAGCTTACTAAAACTCTCTATATACAATAGAAGCAGTTCGTAAAGCACCGGTATGTAATCAGGTAAGTTTAATATTCAAAAAAATAGCTTATCAACCAGATATAATAATTATCAAGTTTAGTTTATCTCAGTAGATATTATAGCCAAACCCATTTAAAAGTGTTATAAACTAATCATCAAACCCAATTGTTATCATAAATACTATGACTTACTCACTAGATTTTCGCAAACAAGTACTAAAAAGCTTAGACGAGGGCATGACCTTTGCCGAGGCGGCTGAGTTCTATAATCTCAGCCCAACCACCATACAGAACTGGAAGAGACGTGTTCATAGCAAAAATACCAGGCAAACCAAACCCTATAGAATACCAGATGACGTGCTACTTAATAATGTCAAAGAACATCCTGATGATTACCAGTATGAGCGAGCTAGTCGCTTAAACTGTAGTAAAACAGGCATTTATCATGCCTTAAAGCGCTTAGGCATCAGTCAAAAAAAAGACCTTAGAGCACCCAAAAGCATGTCTGATCAAAAGAGCGGCGTATCAAAGAAAGCTTGATCGCTTTATGCAGCAAGGCTATCCCATTGTCTATATGGATGAAAGCGGCTTTGAGCAAGAGACTATTCGCTCTCATGGTTACGCGCCTATTGGTAAACCTTGTATCGATCGCTACAACTGGCAAGCAAAAAAGCGAACTAACGTTATTGGTGCTCTGTATAAAAAGATATTGTTTACGCTTGATTACTTTGAACAGAACATGAACAGCAACACGTTCTATCACTGGTGCAAACACAAGCTAATCCCAAGCCTTAAAACCAAATGCGTGATTGTGATGGATATGAGCGAGGATAAAGCAAAGCACTGCTTTGCCCGAGTGCAAGACGAGAGCTATGCTCGAGTGACAAGATTTCATAAGAGCAAACGCATTCAAAAGCTACTAAACAGGCACTGGCATCGTATTCTTTGGTTACCACCTTATAGCCCTGACCTAAACCCTATCGAGAAGAAATGGGCTCAAGTGAAGTTTCTACGCCAAGGTTGGATGCAAAGTGACTTATCCAAATTGTTTTATGATATTTGTCCAAGGCATAACAGTTTTATTTTGAACTGACTATAATTGATAAACCCCTAGATTGCCTAATAATAAATAAAATACTAAAAGTTGCACCTTCACTTTAAGCTTTTTTTAAAATAGATTCATTAAGGTTTTATAGTACTCCAATTTAAGAATAGGAAATTACATTTTGAAAAAAATACTGATAATAGGTAAAAACTCTTTTATTGGCAAGAGTTTTGCCGAGTTAATGAGCGACTATAGCGATAGATATGAAGTCGAAGCAATCAGTATCCGTGATGACTCTTGGAGAAATAAGAGTTTTCAAAATTTCAATGTCGTTCTTCATCTTGCGGCTGTCGTTCATCAGTCGGAAAAAGAAGTTAGCTATGACGTTTATGATAAAGTGAATCATCAGCTAGCCCTTGAGATAGCAGAGAAAGCTAAAAAAGATGGCGTAAATCAATTTGTTTTTCTTTCTACGATGAGTGTTTATGGGCTTACTAAAGGCCATATAACAGCGAATACGCCTATTAATCCTAAATCATTTTATGCTCAATCTAAAGCCTCAGCAGAACAATCTTTGGAGAAGCTAGGAACAATAGGCTATCAAGTTGCTATCATCAGACCACCAATTGTATACGGATGTAGTAATAAAGGTAACTATAATACTCTCCATAAATTTGCAGTATCTAGCCCTGTTTTCCCTGATATTAATAATAAAAGAAGTGCCATATACGTTGATAATCTGTGCGAGTTTCTGAGGATAGTGATGGAAAATAATTTAGAGGGGACACTGTTCCCTCAAAATAACGAGTATATGAGTACTTCAAAGACAGTTTCATTAATTGCTGAAGCTCACTCAAAAAAAATATATATGTCAAAGCTGCTAGGCTTAACTATTATACCTTTTATGTTTTCTCATACTATTCAGAAGGCATTTGGCAGCCTGACTTATGATCCAAGCATGCCAGGCGGACCAAATAATATAGAGTATAACAAAGTGTCTTTTGATGAATCTATCAGAAAAAGCTCTCAGTTTTCCAACACACTTTCAAGTCACAGTAAACCCTTAATTTGGCAAAGACCGTTGGATATAGCTTTTTCGGCAACTGGCTTAGTAGTAGCTTCACCGCTATTAATTGGCGCAACTGCTATTGGTTACTTGGATACAGGTTCACCTTTATTTATTCAAAAGCGTGTGGGTAAAGATCAGAAACCGTTTAAACTGATTAAGTTTCGCACTATGAAAGTGACGACAGAATCTGTAGCCAGTCATCTTGTGGATAAAACTTCGATTACTAAGCTTGGTAAGGTATTGCGCAAGACAAAGCTAGATGAATTGCCACAACTGCTAAACGTACTAAAAGGTGAGATGAGCTTGGTAGGTCCGAGACCCAATCTTTTTAATCAAAAAGACCTTATCGAGGCTAGAGATAAGGTTGGTGTTTACGAGGTCTTACCGGGTATCACGGGTCTGGCTCAATTAAGTGGTATAGACATGTCTACACCTGAACGCTTAGCTAAAAAAGACAAAGAAATGATTGATAATATGAGTCTTAAAAATTACTTTTCTTATATTATTGGTACTGCTTTAGGTAAAGGCAGTGGTGATGCAGTTAAATAAAGCTCAATAAAATTTAGTGATTGGAAGAAATCTATTATGTATAAGAAAATAAGTATCCTATTGAGTTTTGGCGTCCTATCATCAGTATCGATGTTGGCATCGGCACAAAACCTGTATATGAACGATCTAAAGCTCAAGGCAGATCTTGACTGGCTTAATACTCAAGGGGTCGCACAGATTAGTACCAGTACTTGGCCACTGACTGCTAATGAAGTCAAACGCGCTTTAAATATAGCTAATGCCCAAACACCCGCGCAGCAGCAGATATTACAGTCGGTGCAAACGCGATTGAATCAGAACCGAGACTCAGTAGTAAAAGGGTCAGCCGCCCTGCATATACAAACCGATAGAGATCAGCTACCACAAAAATTTGCTGACGATCAACTTGCGGGTCAACAAGCAAGCGTTGGAGTATCGCTTAGCGAAGCGGAGTGGGAATTTAATCTACAAGCCAATTTAAAAAATGACAAACTTATCGATGACAGCTCAGATGTTAGCTTTGAAGGTTCATACCTTGCTGGTACCGCTGCCAATCAATGGTTAATCGCGGGTAAAATTCCAACGTGGTGGGGACCTGGGTATGATGGTAGCCTTATTCGAGGTGATGCAAGCTTGCCGGTTGCAGGTTTTACCATGCAGCGTGATCAACAAACTGCGCCTACATCGAAGTATTTATCGTGGGTCGGACCTTGGCAGTATCAGTTATTTGCTGGTCAGTTTGAAGATTATGAAGCGATTCCTGATGCTAAGCTATTTGGCGCACGCTTAACTGCTAGCCCATGGGAATGGTTGGAAGTGGGTGCTTCTCGTACCTTTATGTGGGGCGGTGAAGGACGACCTGAAAGCTTTAGCTCCTTGATTGATGCGGTAACAGGAATTAGAGATAATATAGAAGCTGATGAAGGTACAGCAGATCCAGCTAATCAGCTTGGCGGTTTTGATGCTAGGCTGAATCTGGCACCATTGGTTAACATACCTGCTGGCGTTTATGCTCAATATGTGGGTGAAGATGAAGCAGGCGGACTTCCTTCCAAGAATATGTATCTAGCTGGTTTTGATTATGCATCTGCTGCTTATGGTAAGCCGTACCAGCTTTATGCGGAGTATACCGACACTCGTACTAGTGGTGAAATAAAAGGTATTTCTTATAATCATCACATTTATACTGACGGTTATTATCAGCAAGGCTACCCATTAGGCTATGCGCTAGGCGGTGATGCAGAAAGCATCGCGCTTGGTGGCAGGTTATGGCTTGATAACCGTAACTTTATCAATGCAAAAGTGCAGCATGCTAAAGTAAATCAAGCAGATATAAGGAACGATACCAATCAAGCATTCCCAATAACTGATAAGCTGACAGGTATCGATGTCGCTTGGGAGCATCAATACAACCCTAAAGCGCTTATCTCTAGCCGAGTTTGGGCAGTAGATTCAGATATCCAGTCCACTGATGTCGGCGTAGGCGTAGGTATCGAGCTGCAAACTTACTAAATCATACCCCACTCTCAACTTCGAAAGTGATTGAAAAAAGAAGAGCATCTCACTAATCTATTGTTTTCGACCAATAATACAGCGGAGCCATGAGATGCCCATAGACGAATTTATCATCAATATCTATTTAATGGTAGAGCAATATTAAAAAATAGTCGTCACCAAACCCTTACGAGGTGCAGGTTACGCACCAAAGTTGAGTGATCCTGAGATCATTTGCATGGAACTGGTCGGTGAATTTTTAAACCTAGACCAAGACAAACAGATTTGCCAATACTTTACCCAGCATTGGCAATCTTGGTTTCCAGCCATAGGCTCATATCCTAACTTCGCAAAGCATTGTGCGAATCTGTGGCAAGTAAAACAGCGGACACAAGATAAAGTCAGTCAACTTGAGGGCCGTGACAACATCCATTTTATGGATGGTTTTCCAATACCCGTCTGTCATTATGGACGTGCTTATCGGTATAAAAACTATCAAAACTTAGCGGCTTTTAGCTACTGTGCGGCTAAGCAAGAGAGGTACTATGGCTTTTAGGGACATTTGCTTGTTAACTTGTCGGGCATGATTAAAGGCTTTACCTTTGCTCCTGCCAATGTTGATGAAAGAGCGGTTGCCCCAGAAATTACCACTCATATTCATGGGCTACTTGGCGCTGATAAAGGGTATATCAGTCCGAGTCTGTCTCAGTACTACGACGCTCAAGAAGTAGGTTTACAAATGCCACTCAGAGCCAATATGAAAGAGAATAGACCCAAACCTGTGGTAATGCGGCTAATGAAAGCCCGCCGTATCGTTGAAACAGTCATTGGTCAGCTATCAGAACGATTTAATATACAAAGGGTACGAGCAAGAGATTTATGGCATTTGTCTCATTGATTGATTCGTAAGATTCTGTCGCATAATTTGTGCTTTGTACTCAATAAAAAAATTGGTAACCCGCCACTTCAGTTTGATTTGCTTATTTCAAGTTCAGAGTGGGGTTAAATCATATTTGAATGTATTTAAATAGGAGTGGTTACTGAGGTAACATCTCCTATTTTTTTATCCAAAATTTAACTATTTGCTAGGACTTATTCTCTATTTTGAGAATAGGAATAAAAATAAGATATATTTTTATCACAAAGCGCCGTAAAAGCACATCACTTCTAAGGCGTGGATATCAGGCATCAGCTATTGTCGTATACTCTTGAAGACACCTTGTTAACGAAGCCCGTCAATATCATAATTATCTCATGAAAACGCTCAAACTACGCATCAAAGATAAACATTCCAACCAGCTCAATAAGCTGGCTGGGGCGGTTAATTTTGTGTGGAACTATGTCAATGATTTGAGTTTTAAGCACTTGCAACGTACTTGTAAATTCTTTTCAGCTTATGACTTAGCAAGCTACACCAAAGGTGCGGGTGAATACCTAAACCTGCACAGCCAAACCTTGCAAGCAATCACCGAAACCCATGCTAAATCGCGCAAGCAATTCAAGAAAGCAAAGCTGAATTGGCGTACCAATAACCCGAAAGCCAAACGCACGTCACTTGGTTGGATTCCGTTTAAAAAAACTGCCATCAAATACATGGGTGTCAAAAAAGCAGGTAAGAAAACCCTTAAATCCACCATTCAATTTAGCCTTGCTAAAGGCAAAAAACTGACTATCGACGTTTGGGATAGCTACAATCTGGCACTCTACACGATGAATACCTGTGAGCTGGTGCAAGACAGTCGTGGGCGTTGGTATGTGTGCGTCACCGTTAAAAAATACCCAAAAATGGAGTGTGGTACAGGTGAAACTGGTATTGATTTGGGCTGTAAAGAGTTGGCAACGACAAGTAATGGTGAGGTCTTAACCATCAAGTTAACCCATCAATACGCACCAAAATTAGGGATGGCTCAAAGGTCTAAGAATAAAAAGCGGGTCAAGGCCATTCATGCCAAGATTAAAAATACTCGCCAAGACTTGATCCATAAATTCACCACCACGCTTGTCAGTACCAATAAAATACTCATCATCGGCAAGCTTCAATCAAAATCATTTACTCGGACCAAACTAGCCAAATTCGTCTACGACGCAGGTTGGTTTGACGTTAAGCGACAACTGACCTATAAATGCAAGCATGCAGGTTTTCACTATGACGAGGTAAATGAGCAGTACACCATCCAAACGTGTTCGTGTTGCGGCTCACGCCAAAACAGTCCGAAAGGTAGGATATGTCTTGGAATAAGAGAATGGCTTTGCGAGTGTGGTGTCACTCATGACCGTGATGTGAATGCGGCAAAGAACATTCTTGCGCTTGGGTTTGAGCGTCTAGCAGTAGGAAGCACTGTTCTTTAGGGCAGTGGGGAAGTCAACTAACAGCTGATCTTATAACTACTATCAGATAACTGCTCTACGCTATTTTTTATATAACCCTCTTAATCGATGTAAGTAATGCATAAGTTTTGTTGCTAATTGTTTTTGGATAGTATATAAGTATATAAGAATATACGAATATGTAGATTCAATTATTTATATATAACTATTGATTAGTTAACAAAAGTTTTCCATATTATGACTCATATTCTTACTAAGACGCTTTTTGTTTGTAATCTAGTTATTTAATGAGTTTGTAATAGCCTTACATTATAAAAATTACGCTATCGCTAATAGCTGTTATTTATAGCTGCAGTTTACAAGGGGTTCATTATGCGCGGATATCCATCTCAATTATCGACGATAACGTGCTTAGTGCTCTTCACTTTCATATCTGGCTGTAGCAGCATTAATTCTGGACTACAAGTGGGAAACTTACCGCCTAGTGGTGCTTTTGTCGCAGAAAATGGCATTACCTTTAGTGTTCAGCCATTAGACATAGCGACCTTACCCGCTAAGCAAGCTCCCGTACTCGACAATGAGCTATATAACTTAATTAAAACTTCAAGGCCAATGAGTTACCGTATTGAAGCCGGAGATGTAATGAGTATAGCGCTCACTGATTATCCAAACATCAGTGCATCAACATCAAGTCTGACTGTTGATCAGCAGGGTTTTATACAATTTCCATTAATTGGACGCCTAAAGGCGAGTGGCATGAGTGTGTCGCAGTTCACTGCAGTCTTGCAAGGTAGATTGCAACGCTATCTGAAATACTCAGACCCACAAGTCAAAGTCATCAACTATCTTGGTAGCAAATTCTTTATCGATGGAGAAGTTGCCAAGTCTGGCGAGTTCCCTATTGCTGATGCACCGGTTACCTTATATGGCGCTTTGTCCATAGCAGGGGGTGCTACTACGACAGGCGATTCAAATAATATTGTATTAAATCGCCGAGGTAAAAACTATAGCTTAGGGTTGCAGTCATTAAGACAGATGGGGCTATCTGCCAATCAAGTGTATATACAAGATGGCGATTCCATTCATGTTAATAGTCAAAGTCGTAATAAAGTCTATGTCTTGGGCGAGTTTGGTCGAATCGCGCCAGTCTCTATACCTGAGCAGGGGCTAAGCCTATCGCACGTACTGGGTGAATCAAGTGGTCTCAATGCCAGCACCGCCAATGCTGCCAAAGTATATATTGTCCGTGATAATCAACAGTACAACTATACCAATATCTATTATGTCGATATGCAGACTATTACTGGCTTAGCATTGGCAAACCGCTTTGAGATGCAAGCCAATGACATTCTTTATGTGGATCCTACGGGTCTAACTCGTTGGAACCGTGTGCTAAGTGCTCTTTTACCCTCAACTTCGGCGATCAGGTCAATCTCAGACTTTTAAGCGATAAGAGTTATGGCGTTTGAGAGTAGCATCGCGAGCCTTGAAAAATGGACTAAAAAAATAAGCGAACCGACTCATACTAATTGATGAAGACATAGTTATGGATAACAATGTTATGGATACCAATTCAAAGGATTTATCTAAACATAATAATGATAATAATCTACTGGGTCTGCTTTTAGTATTACTACGCGGCTGGAAGATCATTGTTTTGTGCGCAATTTTGGGTTTGATAATAGGGGTGTTGTATGTTCGCTACGAAAATCCCACCTTCAAATCAGATGCCTTGGTCCAAATTGATGAAACCTCCAAAAACTTATCAGGGCTCGGAACGAATATAGGAGAGCTATTGCCCCCTGATGATAGTTCAATGCAAGCGCAGATTAAGCTAATAAGATCCCGCATGGTATTAGAGCCAGTGGTTGATTTGCTTCATTTGGGTATCAAATTGAACGATCCGGCAGTTAATCAGATAGATAGAATAAGAAACAACCAAACGAACGTGCAAATGAATAGTGCTGATGGCGTTGTACTCGAGACAAGTGATGGCCGGATACAAGTGAGTCAATTCGATGTAACAGAAGATTGTCTAGATAAAACCTTCACTTTATTAAGAACTAACACAGGCTTTGTTTTGAGTAATGACAGTGAGAAATTTCAGGGGCAGTTGAACAAAGCCTATCGTTTCACAGGTAAGAATGGTCTAATTGAAATTACAGTCAATGATCTACCTACTGATGAACACCCTATCGATATTACTAAGCAATCACTGCAAATCACCACGGACTCTATCAATAGCGCTTTGTCAGTGGTGGAAGAAGGCACTAAGACTGGTATGATTGAGCTGTCTTTGTCAGGGCTAAACCAAAAGCAAGTCAGCCTAATATTAGAACATATTGTACTGTCTTATAGTGCACAGGATCAAACACGCAGCTCGGAACAAACTATCAAAACTATTGAGTTTATGAAAAAACAAATTCCAGCATTAAAACAAAAACTCAAAGAATCAGAAGCCATATTTAATAAATTTCGTGAGAATTCTGGGACCATTGATGTGGCACAAGAAGCGTCAATATTGCTTAATGAAAATGCTGGAATTGATACACAAATTAGTGAGCTTAAGCTAAAAAGAGCAGATCTAACCACTTACTATACCAATGAGCATCCTCTAGTCATCCAGATAAACGAACAACTTGGCGTATTGAATGCTAGAAAACAGCAAATCGACAATACCATCAATAAGTTGCCAGAAGTACAAAGAGAGTTTTTGACACTCTCTGAAGATGTAAACATCGATAGAGAGATATATCTCACTATCCTT
Organism: Janibacter sp. CoH_79_TC_3; assembly: GCF_058197955.1. Taxonomy (NCBI): domain Bacteria; kingdom Bacillati; phylum Actinomycetota; class Actinomycetes; order Micrococcales; family Intrasporangiaceae; genus Janibacter; species Janibacter sp. CoH_79_TC_3. Next base: position 37,564 of record NZ_JBXWIV010000011.1, on the reverse strand, counting down.
AAGAACTACGAGCAGCTAAAAATTGTCAAAGCAGGTGAGGTCAGCGCCGCCCGTATCATTGATTTGCCTATCAATACCAATAGAATTGTCACCCCCAAAAAACAATTAATAATAATGTTAGCCTCCCTAGCAGGTGCTCTGCTAGGTGCTTTATTAGTATTTATTATGCACCTGCTTAGAGATGTCGTTAAAGACCCTGAACGTATTGAGTCTAAGACAGGGGTGCCAGTCATCGCCACGATTCCACGCTCTGCTATATTATCGCGATTAAGTATTAACAAAAAGGCAGCCCCTCGTATGCTGGCTTATGTTGATAATAGTAGCTTGAGTTATGAAGCGATCAAAAGCCTTCGAACTAAACTTATATTAAGTATGCCAACGGTAATTTCAGATAGCCAACAGGCAAAAGTACTTTTATTCACTGGTGAAAGCCCAGGCGTTGGCAAGTCGTTTATCTCTGCTAACTTGGCAGAAGTCTTTGCTCAGTTGAACAAAAAAGTTTTGGTCATAGATGCCGATATGCGTTTGGGTGAGCTGCACAAGGTCTTTAGTATGAGTCAATATGATGGCTTAGCAGATTATCTGTTGCTAGACGATAGTAGTTTGCAACTTAACCCACCTAACAAAAGCGCCGCTGCTCAAATAACGAATGAGATTTCTGATTTTAGTCTCGAGAACTTTATTCATCCGACTGGTATAGACCATATTGACTTTATGCCACGCGGAAAGCATCCCAGTGATCCTGAATCGCTATTAATCAGCGAAAGATTTGATGCTTTGTTAACAAGATTAAAGTCTCAGTATGACTATATTATCATCGATTCACCACCATTATTGGCCGCTTCAGACGCTATGGTGTTAGCTCAACATGCAGACAAAGTACTCATGATAACTAGATACGACGCTTCAATGGAAAAACAGTTGATCTATGCCGTTAGGCAAATGGATGAGTCTAATATCCAAGTAGATGGCATTATTCTCAACGATGTTAAGCAAGGTCTTATGAGTAAATATAGCTATCATTATCGCTATACCTATGCCGACAATCGGTAATATGGCGTTGTTACTATTACTGTTATATTTTCAACCAAGCTGGTTAATCACGTTCTTCAAAAACGGTTAGGTGGTAGAACTCTATGATAAATATAAACAAGCTAAAAATAGCAGTGATTGGTTTGGGATATGTCGGACTTCCTCTAGCGGTTGAGTTTGGCAAACAGCATTCAGTGGTAGGTTTTGACATTAATGCTAGCCGCATTGCGGCGCTAATGGCAGGCACAGACCATACCTTAGAGGTTAGTAATGAAGAGCTAGCTGTAGCGATACATTTACGTTATAGCTCAGATATCCAAACACTCAAAGACTGTAATTTCTTTATTGTAACCGTACCGACACCTATCGATAGCTCAAAGCAACCTGACTTAACGCCACTAATCACGGCCTCAAAGGCAGTAGGTTCATTACTAAAAAAAAATGATATTGTGGTGTATGAGTCTACAGTCTATCCTGGCGCGACCGAAGAGGTTTGTGTGCCAGTACTAGAAGAAGTATCTGGGTTAATCCTTAACCAAGACTTTTATGCAGGCTATAGTCCTGAGCGTATCAATCCGGGTGACAAAGAGCACCGCGTAACTAATATTTTAAAAGTAACGGCTGGATCGACACCTGAAATTGCTGATTTTGTTGATGAAGTTTATAACCTAATCATTACCGCCGGTACGCATAAAGCCCCAAGTATCAGGGTTGCAGAAGCCGCCAAGGTCATCGAGAATACCCAAAGAGATGTCAATATTGCCCTGATTAATGAGCTAGCGGTAATATTTAATAAGATGGGAATAGATACCGAAGCAGTGCTCAAGGCAGCGGGAACCAAATGGAACTTTTTACCGTTTCGTCCAGGACTTGTCGGTGGTCACTGTATTGGTGTTGATCCTTATTATCTGACCCATAAGGCGCAAGCTATCGGCCATAACCCTGAGATTATATTGGCAGGTCGGCGTTTGAATGACAGCATGGGTGAGTATGTGGTCACACAGTTGGTCAAAACCATGATCAAAAAACGCATACAAATTGAAGGTGCTAAAGTTTTGGTTTTAGGACTCAGTTTTAAAGAAAACTGCCCAGATGTACGTAATACCAAGGTTATCGATATTGTACATGAGCTACAAAAGTACAATGTTGAGATTGACGTTCATGACCCTTGGATAGATGCTAACGAAGCCAAGCGGGAATACAGCATTACTCCTATCTCTCAACCTTTATCAAAACAATATGACGGTATTATTATAGCGGTCGCTCATGAGCAGTTTATCAAGATGGGCATAAAGAAAATAAGAGCATTAGGTAAAGAAAATCATGTTATCTATGATCTAAAGTATTTGTTTACTAAAGAAGATACTGACATACGCCTTTAAACATCTAGAGTAATCAAGGTAATTTGGGAGATATTGACTATGAAAGTAACCGCCTATCAACAAGTTGCAGAAGCATTAGTTAATGAACCAAAGACTTGGCTCATCACAGGGGTTGCGGGTTTTATAGGCTCAAATCTACTTGAGAATCTGTTATTACTGAATCAAAAAGTCGTAGGCTTAGATAATTTTGCTACTGGATTTCAACACAACTTAGATGAAGTTCAATCGGTGGTAACTGCCGAGCAATGGCAGTGCTTTACCTTTATAGAAGGTGATATACGCAAGTTAGCAGACTGCCAAACCGCTTGCGCAGATGTTGATTATATTCTCCATCAAGCAGCATTAGGCTCAGTGCCACGCTCTATCGCAGACCCTATCAACACCAATGACACCAACATCTCAGGTTTTTTAAACATGCTGGTCGCCGCTCGCGATGCGAATGTGGCAAGCTTTACCTATGCTGCTAGTAGCTCGACTTATGGTGATCATCCTGCATTACCAAAGGTTGAAGAAGCCATTGGTAAGCCTTTATCACCCTATGCTGTGACCAAGTACGTCAATGAGCTATATGCCGAAGTTTTTGCTCGTACTTATGGTTTTCATACTATTGGCCTGCGTTACTTTAATATCTTTGGTAAGCGCCAGACCCCGGACGGTGCTTATGCGGCGGTGATACCTAAATGGACAGCAGCCATGATCCAAGGCGATGATGTTTATATCAATGGCGATGGTGATACCAGCCGAGATTTTAATTTTATTGAAAACGCGGTACAGGCCAATATCTTGGCAGCAACTGCCGATAATGATGCCAAAAACCAAGTCTATAATGTCGCCGTCGGTGGTCGCACCACGCTCAACACTTTATTTACAGCACTAAAAGGTAACTTAAGCATTAATGGCGTAGATTATAGCCAAGCTCCTATTTATCGTGACTTTAGAGAAGGCGATGTGCGCCACAGTCAGGCTGATATTAGTAAGATCAAAAGTGCATTGGGTTATGATCCGCAGTTTGATGTTGTTCAAGGTATAAAAAAAGCCATGCCTTGGTATGTTACTTTTTTACAAAATAGCTTGCATGGTTGATACTAAATAAAATAGAGACGTTACGTTATGACGCAGGACTGATATGAATGTTTCTGTCGTACGGTGCCTAAGCCGACAGAGGGTGCAAAAAACTGATCCCAGTCCCGCTGTATCTTTTTATATTGAACTTAATATAGTTGAATAAGTTATGTTAAAAGTAATCAAACAGCTCTTTGTTCTACTGACCGATAAACAGTTAAAACAGTTTTATCTATTGCAATTGCTGGTGGTTATTATGGCGTTTACAGAGCTATTAGGGATTGCTTCTATAGCCCCTTTCATGGCTTTAGTTGGTGATATTAGCATACTAGAGACTAATGGCGTTTTTGCGCAGTTATATAAGATGTCTGGTCTGAATAATCCTATGGACTTTTTATTCTATACTGGTGTGATCGTCCTAGTCATGTTGACGTTTTCTACTGTCATTGCTATGTTTACAACTTGGAGATTATCAATTTTTGGCGCGCGTATCGGTACTGAGATTGCGGATCGTCTCTATAGCTACTATATGCAGCAAAGCTGGCAGTTTCATGCCAGCGGTAGTAGTGCCCAGCTGACTAAGCAAGTATCCACTGAAGCGGCACGCATCAGTAATGACATCATACAACCGTTAATGCAAATGAATTCCAAGCTAGTCTTAGCACTATTTATATCCATCAGTATTGTGATTTATGATCCAGTTATCGCAATATTGGGATTATTCATATTTTCGTTAGCATACTTCGTACTATATAGATTAGTACGACAAAAATTAGAAAGTAATGGTCAACAGCTGTCTGAAGTGTCGACGCGACGTTTTAGACTCATGAACGAAGGGTTTGGCGGTATTAAAGATGTCTTATTGCTAAACCGTAGCCATGACTTTATCACTCGGTTTCATGATAGCGGTAAAGTCTACGCTCGTGCTCGAGGAACCAATATAGCTATTAGCCAAGTACCACGATATTTTATAGAGCTTATAGCCTTTGGTGCGATGATTTCATTGGTATTGGTATTGATTAAGGTACACTCTGGTAATTTAGGAGAAGTCTTACCAATCTTAGCAGTTTATGCTCTGGCGGCATTTAAGTTGTTGCCAGCTTTACAACAAATATATTCTAGTCTATCTGTTATTAAAGGTAATGTCGCTGCGTTCGAGGCTGTCAAAGATGACTTACAGCGCTCAATTGAAAACCAGAAGATCGTCAGCGAAAATTCGATAGTTACATCCATAAACCTCTATAAAAATATTGCTCTGAATGATATAGCATTTAGTTATCCTGGTAAGGATAGAGCGGCTGTGGACGGTGTCAGTATGAGTATCCCTGTCAATAGTGTGATTGGTCTGGTTGGTTCATCAGGCTCTGGCAAATCAACTTTGATAGATTTGTTGCTTGGTTTGTTGACCCCGCAACAAGGCGGTATATATGTCGATAACATTCGTATCACTGCAGATAATAAACGAGCTTGGCAAGATCTATTGGGATTTGTACCACAAAGTATTTTTCTGAGTGAAGGAAGTATCGCTGAAAATATTGCCTTTGGTATTCCGGCGAAAGACATCAGCCTAAAGCAAGTCAATAAAGCGTTAAATTTAGCCAATCTGACAGAATTGGTTGAGCAACTGCCAGACGGTGTCAATACCAAAGTAGGTGAGCGCGGCGTACAGCTCTCAGGTGGTCAGCGGCAACGTATCGGTATTGCGCGCGCACTGTATCATGAAGCAGAAGTTTTAGTATTCGACGAAGCAACTAGTGCATTAGATGGTATTACTGAAAAGATAGTCATGGACGCTATCCATGAGTTCAGTGGTCAAAAGACTATTATTATGATTGCACACCGTCTAAAAACAGTAGAGAAGTGTGATCTTATCTACTTTATGGAGCACGGTAAAATAATTGATCAAGGGACTTATCAGGAACTTGTGGTACGTAATGTAAAGTTTAAAGAAATGGCTAGATACGCTTAGCGTTACTGACGGGAGTTCTAATATGTACTTAAGTTTGATCATCCCATTTTTCAATTCGGCACATAAATGCAAGAGACTGCTTAAACGTGTAACAGAAATAACGTCGAGAGATCTCGATCTCGAGGTTATTTTAGTTGATGACGGTTCAACTGATGTCACTTATCGTTTACTTACAGATTTTAGAGATAGCTTGCCACAGGCTAATATAATCGTAATAAAACAAAAAAATAAAGGTCCTGGTGGTGCTAGGAACACGGGGTTGAAGCTCGCAAAAGGTGAATATGTTTGGTTCGCCGACTCTGATGATGATATAACGATAGATGCCTTAATATTTATAAAAGACAACTGCGCCAATCAGTATGATTTTATCGATTTCAATGTTATAAGCTCAGATAATATTCCTATGAATACAATGGGCGTGGCACCAGGCAGCTACAGAGATAGACGAGAAGTTCCTCATATACTTTTGAGTAGGTTTATGTCTCAAACGTGCAAAGCTTTTAGGCGAAATTTTTTGATTGAAAACCAGGTTTATTATCCTGAGTATTGCTATTACGAAGACATCCCATTGGCATTTACCCTCCCGCTTCTCGTCACGAGTTTTTTAAAAACAGACATCGTTGGCTATCTATATCATCAAGAATTCGCTTCTATTACTAGAGGTAAGATAACTCTAAAATCACTTGATCGTCTTTATACATCAATTTGTGGATTGACAGAGAGCTTAGCACTTGCCAAAACTGATATAGAAATCGATATTATAAAGCAACGTTTTATTCAGCTGTACTTGATAGACAGTGCTGAGATGTTCTTTAGTGTAATACCCAATAAAGGGTGGGTAACTATTTGGCGAATTATGAGCGAATATCGCAGATTGGCTAAGCAATTTAATATAAGTCTAAGCCCATTTCATCTCATTAATGAAAAAGACTATCAGTATAAACTGTATTTCCGTGCACAGTGGCTTATGTCTTTTACACTGACAGGTGAACAGACAGCTTACTTTGAGGGGATAAGAAAAAAAGAATGGAATTTATAAACTGATATAAAGCTATTTACTTTACTACAAGCGTATCGCTTTTATTTTGAATCGACTATAGATATCTACTGAACATTTATATTTCTGACTCCTAATGTATTAGTCCTTCACTTTCGGTAAAAACCAAACTATAAACACAAATAGGACTCATTAAATTACCTTATAAGCATTATTCTAATATATATATTTATAAAAAAAGTACTTCATAGCATAATTTTAGTGACTAATAATTCATGTACTTTAAGTGAGGCGTTTCATTTCAGCGATATTAAGGTCAAATAAAATAAGGGATTATTATTAATTAGGCTAAAGGAGAACCAAGTAATGAAAAATATTGGTATAGAAATGCACAAGCTTTGTGAAAAGCTTTTCCCCATATGTCGTAGCATCACTGGAATTGGTTTTCGAGAATCCTTAAATATTCTAAAAAATGATATGCAATTGAATGATTTGAATGATTTGAATGTGTTTGAGGTAGCAACTGGTACCAAATGCTTTGATTGGGAAGTCCCAAAAGAGTGGAATATTAGAGACGCCTATATTATTACTCCTGATGGCAAAAAGATATGTGACTTTCAAGTTTCTAACCTTCATGCCGTTGGTTATTCTATACCCGTAAATCAAGAAATATCGCTTGAAGAATTGCAGGAGCACATGTATTCATTGCCAGAGCAACCGAATGCGATACCCTATATAACCTCATACTATCAAGAAAGATGGGGTTTTTGTATTACTCAACAAGAGAGGGACAAGCTCAAACCAGGTACTTATAAAGTATATATAGACAGTGATTTAGGGGAAGGAAGCTTAACCTACGGTGAGTTGATCATTCCAGGGGAAACGGAAGAAGAGGTCTTTTTATCAACTTATTTGTGTCATCCCTCAATGGCAAATAACGAGCTATCAGGACCAGTGGTAACAGTATTTTTGGCAAAGTGGCTTTTAAGCTTGCCGTTTAGAAAATATACTTATCGTATTATTATCATCCCTGAAACTATTGGCTCAATCGCATACCTCAGTCGTCATCATGAAGTGATGAAACAAAAAATTATTGCTGGCTTTAATATTACCTGTGTAGGTGATGATAGGGCTTACTCATATTTGCCCTCCAAAACCGGTGACACATTAGCAGACCAAGTGGCAAAACATGTTTTAACCCACACACATCCAGAGTTTGTCAGTTACTCTTTCTTAGACAGAGGAAGTGATGAAAGACAGTACTGTAGCAAGGGTATAGATCTGCCTGTATGTTCAATTATGAGAACAAAGTATGGATGCTATCCAGAGTATCACACCTCTTTAGATGACTTGGAGCTGGTCACTGCTACTGGGCTGCTTGGTAGTTATGAAGTGCTAAAAAAATCGATTGAATGTCTTGAAGCTAATGAAGTACTTGCAACAAACTTTTTATGCGAACCACAACTTGGCAAGAGAGGTTTACATCCCACAATCGGTACCAAAGACAGTAGCTTAGTTGTCAAAAATATGATGAATTTTCTGGCTTATTGTGATGGAGTAAGCACAAATCTAGAAATAGCAGAAAAAATAAACGCCCCATTATGGGCGTTGCAAGATACTATAAATAAGCTAAAAGCTGAAGATTTATTGATAAGTGTTGACTTAGTGTCAGATCATAATGATAGTTATGAATATTAAAAATTGCTAGTTTAATCTTTATATTAATTACTAATCTGCTTAATTTTCCACATCGAACACTGTGACCTATATTTCTTATAAAGTATTTTTTCTAAATTGTTTTGACTGTAGGTAACTGTAATTCCTGCTAACCAATAAAGAGCTTTGGCTTAAATGTATGAATAATCATATATTTAAGCCAAAGCTCTTTTTTTTGATGACTAATTTTTATCATTTATTTTACGTTTAATTTGTTTTTGCTGGTTATATATTTAAATATTGATATTAATAAATATATATATGCTTTATTTTGCATATTAATGTGTGTTATAGTTTTGTTAAGTTTATTACAGAATAAATAATTGAACAATATTTGGTATCCTTGCAACTGGTAGAGGGATTTTACATGTTGACTAATAGCACTATTCTCATCACTGGCGGCACAGGTTCATTTGGTAATACCTTTTTACCCATGACCTTAGCAAAATATAATCCTAAAAAAATCATCATCTTTTCACGTGATGAGATGAAGCAGTGGGATATGGCGAAAAAATTCGTCGGTGACGATAGAGTGCGCTTCTTCATCGGTAATGTCCGTGATAAAGAGCGCTTATATCGTGCATTAGACGGCGTTGATTATGTTGTCCATGCTGCTGCTACTAAAATTGTACCTACCGCTGAATACAATCCCTTTGAATGCGTAAAAACCAATATTAATGGTGCAATGAACTTAATTGATGCCTGTATCGATAAAGGCGTTAAAGGTGTAGTTGCGCTATCTACCGATAAAGCCAGTAGCCCGATTAATCTTTATGGTGCTACTAAACTTGCTTCCGATAAATTGTTCGTAGCTGGTAACGCTTATTCTGGAGAGCATGGCACTAAGTTTTCAGTGGTACGTTATGGTAATGTCATGGGTTCTCGTGGCTCCGTGATTCCTTTTTTTATGTCTATTAAAGATACGGGCGTGTTGCCAATTACCGATGACCGTATGACCCGCTTTATGATTTCATTAGAGGATGGCGTTAAGTTAGTTTGGCATGCATTCGAAGATATGATCGGTGGCGAGATTTACGTCAAAAAAATACCTTCTATGAAGATGGTAGATTTAGCCCGAGTAGTTGCACCAGAAGCCAAGCAAGAGATTATAGGCATTCGTCCCGGTGAGAAACTGCATGAACAAATGATTAGCAGTGAAGATGCTTACTATACCTATGAGTATCCTGAGCATTTCAAAATTTTGCCGCTGATACATAACTGGGCAATATGTCCAAAACGAATCAAAGATGGCAAAAAGGTACCTAAAGGTTTCGTGTATGCCAGTGACAGCAATTCAGAGTGGATGTCTGATGGCGATCTACAAGATTGGCTCGAGATAAACTGCGAAAAAATAGGGAGTATATAAATGATTCCCTATGCTCGCCAAGATATCAATCAGCAAGATATTAATGCGGTTGTTGAGGTTCTTAAATCAGATTTTTTGACTCAAGGGCCTCAGGTTCCCGCGTTTGAACAGTCCATTATAGATGCGTGTGATGCCAAGTATGCTGTTGCTGTTAATAGTGCGACATCGGCATTACATATCGCTTGTTTGGCTTTAGGGTTAGGCAATGACGATTGGCTTTGGACAACACCAAATACTTTTGTCGCTTCAGCAAATTGTGCTCTGTATTGCGGTGCCAAAGTTGATTTTGTTGATATCGATCCTCGCACTTATAATCTTTGCGTGAAACAATTAGAAAAAAAGCTTATTGCAGCGCAAAAGGTAGGAAGGCTACCCAAAATAGTGATCCCTGTACATTTCAGTGGTCAATCATGTGATATGCAAGCGATCCATGAGTTGGCTAGAAAGTATGGTTTCAAAATTATTGAAGATGCCTCACATGCGATTGGTGGTAGATATCAAGATGCACCCATCGGTAATAGCCGCTATAGCGACATCACTATATTTAGTTTTCATCCGGTCAAGATAGTCACTAGCGCTGAAGGTGGTGCAGCCGTGACCAATAGGGCAGATCTAGCAGAAAAAATGTATTTACTCCGCAGCCATGGGATTACCCGTGATGAAGAGTTGATGACGCAAGATATGGATGGCCCTTGGTATTATCAGCAAATTGCATTGGGCTTTAACTATCGAATGACAGAGTTGCAAGCCGCTCTTGGGCTATCACAAATGCAACGGTTAAAAGAGTTTGTTATCAAGCGCCACGAGCTATCGTCTCGTTATGACGAGCTACTTCAAAACCTACCAATCATCTTACCGTGGCAGCACCCCGACAGTTATTCAGCCAGGCATTTATACGTCATTCGTCTGCAGTTAGAACAAATTAATACCACCCATCTTGATGTGTTTAACGCGCTGCGGGCGGCAGGGGTTCTCGTTAATCTGCATTATATCCCTGTACATATGCAGCCCTATTATCAAAGGCAAGGGTTTGAATCGGGTCAATTCCCTGAAGCAGAACAGTATTATAACGAAGCAATCAGTATCCCTCTGTTTTCAGCGATGACTGAAGGGCAACAAGACACTGTATGCTCGACGCTGAAAACCATATTGAGTAAAGAATCATGAATATCCTAGCGCACAGTCACAAGCTTGCGCTAGGAACGGCGCAATTCGGACTGAAATATGGTCTAGCCAATATGGCAGATAAAGTACCAGGAGACATGGTTGAGCAATTACTTAGAGTAGCCAGCGCATTTAACATAACCATGCTCGATACAGCTATTGCTTATGGTGACAGTGAACAAGTCTTAGGTCTGCATAACCTTGCGAAGTTTGAGATAGTAACTAAGTTACCGGCAGTGCCATCCAATTGTCTAAACGTAGAAGAATGGGTTCTAGAACAAACGATATCTTCATTAAAGCGTTTAAAAACGGAAAAATTGAACGACTTGTTATTACATAGGCCAGCCCAGTTGCTAGGGACAAACGGAGAGAAAATATATAAGTCGATATTAAAACTCAAAGAGCAGGGCATGGTGGATCAGATTGGAATTTCTGTTTATGGTCCTGATGAATTATTCGAGCTTATTAAAAGGTTTGATTTTGATGTAATTCAAGCACCTATGAATATATTTGATCGGCGCATGGAGAATACAGGAATGCTTAAACAGCTAAAAAAAGCAGGCGTAGCCATTCATGTTAGATCAGCTTTCTTACAAGGTCTTTTATTGATACCAAGCGAAAAAACACCAGTGTACTTTACTCCATGGGCGCCATTAATTAAACAGTACCATCAGTGGTTGAATCAACAAAGCCTCTCTCCTTTGCAGGTCTGCTTAAGCTATCTCAACCAACATAGTGATATCGATAAAATCATAGTTGGGGTAGATGATATTTGGCAGCTGAAACAAATAATTGCTGCAATTGATACTCCTATCACTGATATTCCTGACGTCTTGCAATCAGCAGATGAAGGTTTGATTAATCCGTCGAGGTGGCAGCTATGACATTAAAGTTGGGAGTAATCGGCTCATCTGAAGGTAATGGGCATCCTTATTCATGGAGCGCTATCTTTAATGGCTATGATTCGGTGGAAATGGAAAAATGTGGCTATCCTGTCATACCACGTTATTTAGAGCAGCAACAATGGCCTGCGAGTCAAATCAGAGAGGCAAGAGTTACTGCTATTTGGACGCAAGATATAGCGCTTTCTCGGCACATTGCCAAAGCCGCAAAAATCGAGCACGTTGTGACTTGTTACACAGAGATGATTGGGCAAGTAGATGCTGTTCTGTTGGCGCGTGATGATGCCTATAATCATTTGCAGTATGCCGAACCATTCTTACGTCAAGGCATCCCTATTTATATAGACAAACCCATTGCACTATCAATTAATGATTTAGATAGGTTATATGCATTAGAACAATATTCAGGTCAGATTTTCACTTGTTCAGCGCTCAGATATAGCAAGCAGTTAGCCCTAACTACGGCGGATAGGCAAAGTTTAGGGCATATAAAACAGATCAGTGCATTTACCCCAAAATCATGGTCTAAATATGCTGTTCATATTATTGAGCCTGTACTGAACATGCTCTCTGAGGGTGACGAGATAGTCGAAATGACTGCTCCTTCCTGTTATAGAAGTGATGGCTCAGGTAGCCTAGTGGTTTGTTGGAGCAGTGGTATACAGACCAATTTTTTCGCGCTTGGTAATGGACAGTCTCCAATCTCGATTAGAGTATTTGGTACGAGTGGTTGGAAAGACTTTACATTTACAGATTCATTCTCAGCTTTTAAAGCAGCTTTGCAGGCTTTTATACACGGTATCTCAGACAAGAAGGTAATGTCAGATAGAGCATTTAATACAACAGTGGTTCAATTGCTTGAAAGAGGTTGCCAATGAAAGAGACGATCTTAATTACTGGTGGTACAGGTAAATTTGGCAGGCAATTTGTTAGGCATTTTGCAACTAAAGGCTGGCAGGTGCTATTTACGACGACCTGTCAAAATAATGCCGATAAGCTAATGGCAAAGATAGGCAGTGACTATCGTTTGATCCCGCTAATAGTTGATTTCACTAAGCCGCAAGCAGTACAGGACATCATTAAGCAAGTTCAAGACTTTGGTTATACCGTTAATCACCTGGTAAACAATGCGCGTAGTTTGGACTTTTTGCAGACAGATTCATTAGGTCAGACCAGCCGTGAAGACTTTTTAGCTGAATATTTGATGGATGTCGTCGTACCCTATGAGCTATCAATGGGGCTATTCAATATTCAGCCAAAAGAGCTAAGCACCATCACCAATATAGGTTCTCAGTACGGCGTCGTCGCTGCCAACCCTGCTTTATACGAGGATTATCCAAGACAATCGCCTATTCAATACAGTGTTGCTAAAGCAGCATTGATACATTTAACAAAGGAGTTGGCTGTACGTTTTTCTGATTTCGACATAAGGGTTAATTGTATTGCCTATGGTGGTGTCAGTGGACGTGTTGATGATAGCTTTGAAGCCAGATACGCAAAGCTTACGCCAAGTGGTCGTATGCTATCTGAGTCTGAAATCATAGGGCCTCTAGATTTTCTAGTTTCGGAAAACTGTAATGCTATCAATGGTCAAACCATTCAGGCAGATGGCGGGTGGACATTATGGTGAAACGTAGAATAGCTATTATTCCTGCTCGCGGCGGGTCGAAGCGAATCCCAAAAAAAAACATAACCGATTTTAATGGTCTGCCGATGATTGCATGGACGATTAAAGCGGCGAAAGAATCTAGATTGTTTGATCGAATCTTGGTATCTACCGATGATTCAACGATAGCTGAGGTGGCAATAAACGCTGGTGCGGAAGTGCCTTTTCTACGTACTGATTGCGCTGATGATTATTCCACAGTAAGCGAGGCTACGACATTTGCTTTACAGCAGGCTATGGACTATTGGCAAGAAGAGTACAACGTGGTGGTCCAATTGATGGCTAATTGTCCATTACGAACTAGTGCGGATATCCAGTTGCTAGTTGCTACATTTGAAGCAAAGAAGCGCACGGCTCAAATTAGCTGCTTTGAATATGGATGGATGAACCCGTGGTGGGCGGCAACGATTGATGATGTAGGCAGACCCACTCAGATTTTTTATGAAACGTTGACTCAGCGTTCGCAAGACTTACCTAAGCTTTATTGTCCAACGGGAGCTATTTGGATATCTACGGTGAAAGCGTTGTTGGCTCACAGAACATTCTACTCACCAGATCATACATTTGAGCCAATATCATTAAAAAGCGCCATGGATATAGACAGCTATGAGGATTTAAAGATTGCAAATGCATTATTACTAGCCAGTGATTACTCGCCATGAAAGCAAAAGAGTACAAGATTGTCTTCCGTTGTGATGCTTCTATTCAGATAGGATCTGGTCACGTGATGCGTTGCTTGACTTTAGCTGATGAGCTATCTAGGCAAGGAGCTAAATGTGTTTTTATATGCCGTAGACACCACGGGAATTTGATTGAGGAAATTCAGCAGCAGGGATATAAAGTGTATGCACTTCCTTTAGAAAATGACTTGTATATTGAAACGAACAATAAGACTGCACTTTCTCACGCTGATTGGCTGGCTAGTACACAATACAGAGATGCGGAGCTAAGCCTCTCGATAGTAAAAGCCTTACAACCTGATTGGTTAATTGTTGATCATTACTCTTTAGATGAGATTTGGGAAGAAGGACTGCAACCCTATTGCAAAAAGATAATGGTTATCGATGATCTGGCAGATCGGAAGCATCATTGCGACGTTTTACTTGACCAAAACTTTGGTCGTGATCCGCAAGACTATGCTGCCCATGTTAATGAAGATTGTGAATTACTATGCGGATCTAAATATGCACTACTCAGGCCTGAATTTGCAGCGTGGCGAGGCTACAGCTTAGAGCGGCGTCAACATAATAAATTGGCAAGTATTTTGATTAATTTAGGTGGGGTTGATAAGGATAATATTACAACCAAAATCCTGAAAGTACTGCAAACGAAATCTCTACCTGATCATTGTTCAATTACCATCGTTATGGGCGCAACATCACCATGGATTGAAGCAGTAAAACAACAAGCCGCAATAATGCAGTGGCGTACGGTAGTAAAGGTAGGGGTAAATAATATGGCTGAGATAATGGCCAATAGTAATTTGGCGATCGGCGCCGCAGGGTCAACATCATGGGAGCGATGCTGTTTGGGACTTCCAACTATTATGCTGGTTTTAGCGGATAACCAACGGGATATTGCTAACGTATTAGAAGATGTAGGAGCCGCACTGACCTTTAATATAAATAAGCTGGAAGCTGAGCCATTAGCCCTTGAACAATGTATAGCTTCAGCCGTGCCTAAAATGAGAGCAATGAGTAGGGTAGCTAGTGCGGTTACTGATGGGCTAGGAGTAACACGGCTATCTAAAGTTTTACTCCGATAGCTCTAAAGGAAATGTTATGAAAATCAGCTTTTTATGTAGTAATCCTAGGCACCCCGTCAATGACTATCTATATGCATGGATAAAAAAGAACAATAGCAAACATGAGATAGAGCTAGTACGTCAGAAAAAGGATCTGTCCAGAGGTGACATATTATTTCTCATTTCCTGTACAGAGATTATAAGTAGCCAAGAGCGCAACGCCTATATTAGCTGCTTAGTACTGCATGCCAGTGACTTACCTAAAGGTAGGGGCTGGAGTCCTCATATATGGAGCATTATAGAAGGTAAGGAGGAGATAACTCTGACACTACTAGAAGCTAATGATGAGGTAGATAGCGGCAAAATATGGAAAAAATTAAATTTTCAAGTGCCTAAACATGCCCTATGGAATGAAATTAATGCTCAGTTATTTGAAAAAGAAATTGAGTTAATAGATTTTGCGGTTGGTAATTTTAAGAGTGTTTCAGCTAAGTCACAAGCCCTAGATATAGAACCGACGTATTATCCAAAGCGGACACTAAATGATAGTGAAATTGATCCCTATAAAAGTATTGAGAGCCAATTTGATAAAATTCGAGTCTGTGATCCTGATCGTTTCCCCGCATATATAGAGCTTTATGGAGAGAGATATAAGCTTATTCTGGAGAAGGTAAATGACAAATAACATTCATATTGATGGTCGCATCATAGGTCGTAATCAAGCCCCTTATATCATTGCTGAGATGTCGGCAAACCATAATGGCCAACTTGATATAGCTCTGCGTATTATAGAAGAGGCCAAACGCGCCGGTGCTGACGCCATTAAAATGCAAACATACAGACCTGACACGATTACTTTAAAGTCAGACTTGCCGGATTTTCAAATTTTAGATGGTTTATGGGCTGGACGTACTTTATATGATTTGTATGATTGGGCTCATACTCCTTGGGACTGGCATAAGCCGCTGTTCGATCATGCTCGTCAGTTAGATATTACGATATTTAGCTCCCCTTTTGACAGCACTGCTGTAGACCTACTCGAGGATCTAGGAGCACCTGCATACAAAATAGCATCTTTTGAGGCCGTTGATTTAGCATTGATTAAGTACGTTGCTAGCACTGGCAAGCCGATGATTATATCTACTGGTATGGCCAGTGCCGAAGAGATAGAAGAAGCGATAAATGCTGCACGTGTAGGCGGCTGTAAGGAGCTTGCTATTTTGCACTGTGTCAGTGGTTACCCAGCGCCTGCTGCCGATTATAATCTACGTACTCTTGCAGATATGATAGAGCGCTTTGGGCTAGTGACAGGTTTGTCAGATCACACTCTTGATAACACCACCGCAATCACAAGTGTCGCCCTTGGAGCCTCTATCATCGAGAAGCACTTCACCCTTGATCGTAATGGTGGCGGACCTGATGACAGCTTTTCATTAGAGCCTGCAGATCTGATTGCGCTATGTCGCGATACTAAGACAGCGTGGCAAGCGCTTGGACAAGTAGATTACAGTCGAAAAGCCAGCGAAAAAAATAATATCAAGTTTCGGCGCTCATTATATTTTGTAAAAGATATGGCAGAAGGCGATACGATAGCTGAAGACTCTGTACGCAGTGTGCGTCCTGGATTTGGATTAGCTCCAAAATATCTGCATGAAGTGATAGGTAAAAAGGTAACACGGAACATCAATGCCAGCACTGCTCTTACTAGCGATACCGTAGAAGGATTGTTTGAATAGATTGTAAGAATATAGGTAGGACGGTCGAACGATTAAATATATTGGAGTGTATAAGATGGATGTGTTTATCGTAAGAACTAGACTACAGTCTTTAATTGTTGAAAAGATAATAAATGTAGAGAATATAAGTAAATATATCTTAGTATTTTGTTATCTGGATAATAAATATGAAGATGACTCTGAATATTATACTACTTATAAAAAAATCAGGAAAAATGCTTTTTTTACTATAAGTGTATTTTGCAGTAGTAGAATTTCAGTCAATTTTTTAAAGTTTACCGTATCACAGTCAATGGCACTTATAACCAACGGTAAAATTTTTTTAGCCGTAATTGATAGCTATCCTTTCGCACTTTCAAATATATTTTTTCCTAGTTTAGAGGTTAATACATTCGACGATGGCTCGTACAATGTGATCAAGTCTTCAGCGTATTTTAATGAGAACGCGCTCGCTAGAAAAGGAGTAAAAGGATTTATTTCTAAAATGGTTTTCCCTAATGGGGGAGCTAAGTATTTAAGAGATAAAACCAAGCGTCATTATACCGTTTTCCCTGATTTAGATAATATCGTAGAAAAAGATAGGGTAGTCAATCTTGATTGGGATTGGAGTGAACTGTTAGATAGCAGGGATTTAGATAAATTGCCGATGAATACTAATACTATTTTATTAGGAACCGCGTTTCAAGATTTCAGCATTAGGCAGCAAGTAAAGCTTAAAAAAAACGTAATGAAAATCATTGATGATGTAGGGTTGTATATCATGCATCCGCGGGAAGAGAGTTGGTTTGAAAATACAAAAGCAGTTAAATTGTATAGTCCTGCAGAAGCAGTACTAAAGTATATACAGAGTGCTAATAATAACGAATTAACCGTATACCATATTGACACAACCGTCTCTTATTCCTTAAAAGCTAATGAGCATATCAGATTTATTGACTTGCTTTCTGAAGTTTGATTAATGGTATTAAAAAAGCAGTTTTTTATAAGCTGTTTTAATAAGTAAGATTATAAGATTTATAGAAAGTATTTCTATGAATACGAAGGAAAATATATAAAAAGATTCTTAGACAACAATCTGCTTAAAAAAGGCTAAATAACAATGAAAAAAATTGCGTTTTTTTTACCAGATCTTCGGTGTGGCGGAGCAGAAAAGGTAGCTCTTTTGCTAGCTAACGAGTTTATCAAACAAGGTTTTAAAGTTGATATGGTCTTGAGTAAAGCTCAGGGAGAATTCTTATTAGAGCTAAACAGCCAAATTCGAATCATAGACTTGAAAGCAGATCGCATACGTTATGTGTTTAAGCCCTTATTAAAATATTTTAAAAGTGAAAAGCCGGATGTGGTATTAGCATCGATGTGGCCTTTGACGTTATTGGCAGTTGTTGCATTCAAATCAGCGAAACTATCTGGCTCGGTTGTAGTCTCAGATCATACCACCTTTTCTCAAGCTCCTTTGATGAAAAAAAAATCAACGCGCTGGTTTTTTAAATATAGTTTAAGTTTGGTTTATCCTTTTGCTGACGCGATAGTTGCAGTATCTGATGGTGTTGCTGATGATTTGTGCGGAATGGGTGGGCTAAGACGTAAAAGTATTACCGTTATATCTAATCCTGTAGAAATCAATACAGATCTTTGCCCAAAAGAGGAAGGCTTTAGGAGTTGGAAAAATTATAAAGGTAAAAAAATAATCGCTGTTGGGGCTTTGAAAAAGGAAAAAGACTACCCATCGCTACTAGCAGCATTTTCCCTGCTTCTTAAAAAAGAAGATGCTTGTCTAACGATATTGGGGCAAGGAGATTTATTAGCTGATCTAAAAGCTCTAGCCGTAAAGTTAGATATAGCTGAACGGGTTAACTTTGCAGGCTTTAGTAGAAACCCTTCTGCATGGATGGCTTCATCTGACTTATTAGTCCTTTCATCTAACTGCGAAGGCTTTGGCAATGTATTGATTGAAGCCCTGAGTGTTGGTACACCGGTAGTTTCTACCGACTGTCAGTCAGGACCAAGAGAAATTCTTGAAAACGAGCGGTATGGAAGGTTAGTGCCAGTTGGTGATATTAATGCCTTAGCCAATGCTATGTATAAATCCCTTAATGATCAACATAATATAAATGCTTTAAAGGGTCGTGCAGCTGATTTTTCAGTGGATAAAATTGCGAAACAATATATTGGAGCTATTAAATAATGTGTGGATTATTAGGAATAGTAGATTATAAAAAAAGTATAAATGCGAATTTATTTAATGAGATGTTAAATAGCTTGAAACACCGTGGCCCAGATGATGAAGGTGTAGAGGTTTTTTCTTTAGATTCATGCTCTATATTTCTAGGTCATAGAAGGCTATCAATAATAGACATCAGTTCTAATGGTCACCAGCCTATGCTCTATGAGCACCTAGCTATTATATACAACGGAGAGGTTTATAACTTCAAGGATATACGGCAGGACTTAATATCAGAAGGTTATTCGTTTGACTCAAATAGTGACACAGAAGTAATTTTAAAATCTTATCATTTTTGGGGAATAGATTGTGTAGAACGATTTAGAGGTATGTTTGCCTTTGCAATTTACGATTCTGAACAACAAGAAATTATAATTTTCCGAGATCGTGCAGGTGTAAAACCTCTATATTACTCTCAAACAGATAATGCATTAATATTTTCAAGTGAATTAAGACCTCTTCTGAACTATCCCGATTTCAATAAAGAGATAGATTTCGAAGCGGTATCTTCTTATCTGCAGTTTGGGTATATTCACGCTCCAAAAACTATATTTAAAACTGTCCAAAAACTACTTCCCGGTCATTATTTAAAATATGATATTGAATCAAAAATTTTGGTCAAAGAGTGCTACTGGAATATTAATAAGTTTTATGAGAATCAAGTTGCAAGAGAGGATATTGCAGAAGAGTTAGAAGCTACTATCATTGAAGCTTTCAATCTCCGTATGATAGCAGATGTCCCTTTAGGTGTTTTCTTTAGCGGTGGCATAGATAGTTCTTTAGTAGCAGCAATCGTCCAAAAATATAGCAAAATACCTATTAATACTTTTACTATTGGGTTTGAGGATAAGAAGTACGACGAATCTAACTATGCCAAAGAAATAGCTAAACACTTAGGTACAAATCATAGCGAGCTTATTTGTAATAAAGAAGACGCTTTAGCAATTATAACGAAGTTACCAAAGATATTCGATGAGCCATTTGCAGATAGCTCTGCTATACCAACTGTTTTAGTTTCTGAACTTGCGAAAAAAAAAGTGTCAGTTGTGCTGTCTGGTGATGGGGGTGACGAATTATTCTGTGGGTACCCAAGCTACGTACTTATGGAAAAAAGGTTTAAACTGCTATCTAAATTCCCATTTAGAAAAAAATTAAGAAAAATATCTAATATATTCCCTGTTCCTATTTTTATACAAAATAAATTTAATGGAAGATTGTACAATAAAGTCATAAAATTTAAAAATATGCTAGATCATGATGATATCGTGAATACTTTCAAAGTTGCAAATTCTGTATTTTCAAAAGATGAGATTAAGGGTTTAATAAGAGAAGGTTATTTTTTCTCTAAAGATATACCTGCTACCACATCGAACTTAGAAAAAATGATGATTTCAGATTTCAAGGGTTATTTACCTGATGACTTAATGGTTAAAATAGATAGGTCGACAATGAGTGCGTCTTTAGAAGGACGAGAACCCTTGCTTGATCATAAGATAATTGAATTTGCTGCAAGCTTACCAGTTTCTTATAAAAAAAATAAAGGTATATTAAAAATTATTCTAGGTAATTATATTCCTGAAGAGCTATTTCTTAGGAAGAAACAAGGTTTTGGTATACCAATAAATGATTGGCTCCGAGAAGATCTTAAGTATCTTGTAGACCAATACTTGGGTGAAGAGTTAATCAAAAATTATAATATCTTTGACTATGGTTATATATCAAAATTATTAGAAGCATTTTATGCGAAAAAAAACGATGATAATAAGGTTTGGGTTTTACTAATGTTCCAAATGTGGCTTTCAGAAAATATAGATTTTGTTGAATGTAATAAATAGTTTTTATCAATTGATAATAAAGGTGTCGATATGATTATTTTGTTTTTGTATGATTGCTTTACGCCCTTAATCGAACTTAAAAAATCAGGTTCTTTAAATTCGTATAAACCGTGGGTTGGTTTTTAATTATATTTATCTTGGTAGGATACACTTAAAGGAAAAGGTGGGTTGATGGGAAGTCAATTGTTGAAGAGAGTTATGTTTTTTATGCTAGCAGAAAAATCTAGATTAGAGTCTAGAAGGGAGAAGTTGGTTAAAAACAATATAGTGACAGTTCTTAACTTGCATAGAGTATCGCCTGACACAGGTAGTGCGTATAAGGCAATATGTCCCATATTTTTTGATAAGCTACTTGGTTATCTGACGAAAGAATTTCATATCTGTTTATTTGGTAATTTCGAAAGAATAAAAACACACAAACCAAAATTAATATTATCATTTGATGATGGCTACAAAGATTTTATAGAGTATGCGGTACCCATATTAGAAAAGCATAATGTTCGAGTCAATCAAAATGTAATTCCTCACTGTATCGAAACTGGTTTACCACCTGTAAATGTCTTGCTACAAGACTTTATTGGAAAAGCGCCTACTGAACTTCTAAAAAAAATACCTCTAGAGATAGATACTGCTATTATTGAACGAGATAAATTGGGTATAAAAGCATCTTTTTTTATTAAATACCTTCCTGAAGCTGAATTTATACCTTGCAGGGCTGAGTTACTAAGATTTCTACTAAACTATCCAGAGTTCCTTTGTGCTTCAGTAATGACCAAAAAAGATATCATGCAGATATCTCCAATACATGAAATTGGCGCTCACTCCTTTGAACATTTATCAATGGAAAATCAAAATAAAGAATATTTTTTAAATGATCTGAAAAAATGTAAAGAATATTTTTTAGAAAGCCTGCAACTTGATTGCGATATTTATTGTTTCCCAAATGGCAGTGCCACAGCTGAGCAGATAGTCCTCGCTAAAGAATACGGTTTCCGGAGTGTTTTATTGGTAGGTGATAAGTATAGTGATGCTACTAGCGGTGTTTTTAATAGATTTACATTTGATGTCAGTAGTATGGAAGAGGCAAAGTACAAATCATTTGGTAGAAGAGCTCTATTAATATAGAAATTATGTTAAAGCTATAGCTTTTTTATAAATTTATTATAAGAGAAAGGTTTTAGTGTAATTTTATCGTTATGTGTTTATTACCATAATATAGCTAGCTTTACATACCTCTAAAATATGACGGAGTATCTATGAGTAACTCAGTATTGTTTATCTCTTATGATGGCTTGCTAGATCCTTTAGGTGGTAGCCAAATACTACCGTATTTACATAGTATTCGTCAGCACCCTCGTCCTTTACATATTTTAAGCTATGAAAAACCTGCACGTTTTAACGCAGGCGGTGAGTTATTAAAAGCAGAATTGGCTAGTTCTGGCATAGGATGGACACCTTTGTCTTTCACGACACGTTTCGGTAGGTTAGGCAAGCTTTGGGATTTGTCTCGCATGTATGAAGTTGCTTTATATTTGCAGCTTAAACATCGTTTTGGCGTGATCCATTGTCGTAGCTATCAAGCCATGCAGGTTGGAGTATTACTGCGTAAGCTTACCGGAGTAAAGGTCTTGTTTGATATGCGCGGCCTCTGGGTTGACGAGAGAGTAGATGGCGATATTTGGAAGCTAGACAACAGTATTGATGCTTCAATATTTAAGTTGTATAAGCGTGTAGAGGGTAATCTTCTTTTGAGCGCCAGTCATATTGTGGCTCTTACAGAACGAGTAGTACCTGAACTATACAAGCTGTCACCAGATATGTCTGCTCCCATTTCAGTGATTCCTTGCTGTGCAGACTTTGAGCATTTTATCCTACCTACTGCTAAGCAGCGTATGGCTACTCGTAAGGAGCTAGGATTGCCTGAAAATGCTTTTGTACTCTCATACTTAGGTTCTTTGGGAACTTGGTATATGTTAGACGAAATGCTACAACTGTTCGGCCAAGCAGCTACTGAGCGAAAAGATGTACACTTTTTATTGATTACTAAGGATTGGCGAGAGGAACATGAGGCATTAATAATTGCGCTTGGCTTGTCACATTTGCGTACGCGTATACATGTGCATGAAGCCAAACGTGACCAAGTGCCTTCTTATATAGGTTGCTCTGATTTAATGCTTAGTTTCATTAAGCCTGCTTATTCAAAAATAGCAAGCTCACCTACTAAAATAGCCGAAGCGCTTGCGGTAGGTGTGCCTGTCGTTAGTAATGCTGGAATTGGTGACATAGATGATATGACGGCTAGGCTAAAAGCAGGTGCAGTTATAGATTTAGATAAGCCTGACAGCCTATCTGATATCGTATCTTCACTTGATAGTCTTAAGAAGATGGGAGGGCCCAATCTACGCGCGCGAGCTAAATCCGAATTAGATCTCCATGTTGCAGAATTAAGTTATAAAAAAATTTACGAGCAGCTGGAACAGACACTATGACCAATAATTCAAATGCTACCTTATTTATAACGGATGTTTGTGGCACATTGGTCTATGACGATACAACATTAGGCCTGCTCAGAGTGCATTTTTCTCAGCAGCCTGAACGTCAATGGCGTTTGCCAATGCTTCGTGCTTTGACCGCACATCGTAGTCCGTTTCGATTAGGAATAGCAGTGATTGAGCGTCTCACCGATAAACATGTTTTAAAACACCTACTCGTTAGAATGCTGAAAGACGATACGGTCAGCTCTCTCGAATTAAATGCAGACGTTTATGCACAATGGTTATTGGATAATAGAAAGGTCCCTGCTGTTTGGAATGTCATTACACCGGCGATAAAAGACAAACACATAATATTGGCTTCTGCCAGTTTACAACCTATCGTTTCGGCAATGGCAAAGCAGCTGGATGTAAGGTTTGTTGCTAGTGAGCTTGAGAGTAATGATGGTGTATTAACAGGTCGTTATAGAAGTGACTTAACTGGATTAAAAATACAAGCATTAAGTGATCTTATTGGTAATGACTTGAGTAGCAGCTTTTACGATGCTATCAGTGACAATATAACAGATCGAGAATTATTAAGTGGTGCAAGGAGAGCTTATGTAGTTTTGCATAAAGCGTTTCATAAGGAGCGCTGGGCAGGATTAACCGCTACTTATATAAGGCTAAGCTGATGAATATAATCTATATATTGCCATTTAGTTACTTCTATAATACGCGTCTGCGTAATGGAAGTTGGGTTTTTCATGCTCTATTTGAGTGGCTAAGTGCAGCAATACTTGTGATGGCTTTGGGTAGAATCCCACCGTTTCAAGCTTTGATACAGGCTATCTTAGTATACTTTGCATTTATCAGTTTGTATGAGATCGGCTATCTTGTAAATGACTTATTCGCGGCACGTAAAGAGAAAGATGGTCGTCGGCGCGGTCCTCAAAATGCACCTACTATGTGGATTCTTACGTGGATTGCTTTTCGAATACTGGCTTTTATAGCATTAACTATTCTACTAAATATGCAAGAAGTATTGGCATGGTGGAGTTTCTTTTTAGCCTTGTCCATCGTATTCGCTCTGCATAATATGTTTGTTGATCGAGAGTTTAAGGTGGCAACCTTTCTTTGGTTGGCCTGGTTTCGATTTATGGCACCAGTCATATTTGTGGTAGAAGATCGTTATAGGATGGGTATCGCCCTAGCAGCAGGTATTATTTATGCTGCTTTCCGTCTTTTTGGTTATCTTGATAGTAAAGGGTTGCTAAAGATGCCTGGTCGTCAAAGAATTCGTTTTAGACTGGTATTTTTTTTAATGCCTTTGACAGGGGTCTTAGCATTAGCTCCTTACGATGAAGCTCGTGGTTTTGTTCTGCTTTGTGCTATTTATTCTATTATCGCGTTAGCAGCTGCCGGTAGCAGTTGGTTGCGCCATGGTCGTCTAAACTAAGGAGTGTTTTATGTGTGGTATTGTTGGTTTTCGCCAAGACCTATCAAGTAACATAGAGATGCGTGCTTGTATCACGCAGATGAACGATACTCTTTATCATAGAGGTCCGGATGCTGGCGATAGTTGGCTGGATGAAACTATTGGCTTAGCTATTGGTCATCGGCGTTTAGCCATTCTAGAGCTGTCGCCTGCAGGTGCACAGCCTATGCATTCTGTGTGTGGACGATATGTGGTGGTGTTTAATGGTGAGATATATAACCATCTGCAACTACGTCAACAGCTTAATCAAGAAGGCTTCTTAATCGAATGGAAAGGTCATTCAGATACCGAGACCATGCTCGCTTGCTTTGTAGCTTGGGGCATAGAAAAAACACTACAAGCTATGGTAGGTATGTTTGCCATTGCTCTATGGGATAAGCAAACAAAACTACTGACTCTAGCAAAGGATAGGATGGGTGAAAAACCTTTATATTGGGGTTGGCAAGACGATAGTTTATTCTTTAGTTCTGAATTAAAAGCTTTGAAAGCACACCCTATGTTCAAAGCAGACATTGATCGTGATTCCATTACTTTACTGTTGCGTCACAACTGCATCCCTGCTCCTTATAGTATTTATCAAGGCATTAAAAAGTTGCGACCTGGTTATTGGTTACAATTACCTTTAGCAGAATTGCAAACAGCTAAAATAGCGGTACCCAAGGCCTACTGGAGCTTTAATACGGTAGTTGAAACAGGGCTAGAAGATCCTTTTACTGGCAGTCCAGAGCAAGCCGTTGATATTTTAGAATCAGCACTTGTGGAGAGTATTGGCAGTCAAATGCAATCAGACGTGCCACTTGGTGCTTTTTTAAGCGGTGGTATAGATAGCAGTACAGTAGTTGCCTTAATGCAAGCGCAAAGCGAGCGGCCAATTAAGACTTTTACGATTGGTTTTGAGGATGAAGGATATAACGAAGCAACGCATGCAAAAGCTGTGGCTAAGCACATTGGTACTGAACATACTGAGCTTTATATAACCTCTAAAGATGCTTTATCAGTGATACCGAAATTATCGTCTATATACTGTGAGCCATTTTCAGACAGCTCACAAATCCCGACCTTTTTAGTCAGTCAGTTAGCAAGTGAACATGTGACGGTTGCCTTAAGTGGTGATGGGGGTGATGAGCTATTTGGAGGCTACAATCGCTACCTCATGGCTCAGCAAGTTTGGAATAAAAATCGTAAATTGCCTAGACCAATGCGACGCTTCGCATCGAGTATGCTGACTAATCTAGCACCAAATAGTTGGGATGCTATGTTCACAACGCTTAATCCTATTCTACCTAAAGGATTACGATTGAGTGCTCCTGGAGATAAGGTTCACAAGCTAGCAGGTGTGCTAAATATTGATAGTGAGCAGGATTTTTACCAGTCATTGACCAGTCATTGGCAGCAGCCTGAGACGTTAGTCATAGGTGCAAAAGAACCTAGTACTTTGATAAGTGATATAAATTGTTGGCCGAAAACAGATAGCTTTCAACATGCGATGATGGCTATGGACGCACAGACTTATATGGCTGATGATATCTTGGTAAAGGTTGATCGCGCTGCTATGGCTAATGGCTTAGAGACCCGAGTGCCGATGCTAGATCATCGTATTGTTGAATTAGCCTGGAACATGCCATTGGATTACAAAATACGTCATGGTGAAGGTAAGTGGTTGCTGAAGCAGGTACTATTTCGTCATGTTCCTCGCCAATTGATTGAACGGCCTAAAATGGGGTTCAGCCTACCTTTACACGACTGGTTACGAGGCTCATTACGGGATTGGGCTGAAGCATTACTAGATGAAACGCTATTACTACAGCAAGGTTATTTTTATCCTGCATCCATACGTATGATGTGGACAGAACATCTGAGCGGTAAATATAACCATCAAGATCAACTATGGAATATATTAATGTTCCAAGCCTGGCTTGAGACACAGTGATTTATATGGATAGCAAAATGATAAATATATTTATTTTTTTGAATATAAATAGTTATTAGACTACAATCAGCAGGATACCTTTTAAAACATAGCCGTATAAAGCCAGCCAGTAGGTTAAATTAGAACGCTCCAATAGGCTAATCACAACAGTGCCTTGATAATAGCCAAAACAGACATGTCATTTGAATTTTTTATTAAAAATATAGAGACAAACTAATGTCAGACCTAAGTTGGATTTATACGTATGGATTTTTAGGGACCAGACTTTTTGAGTTACCTAGTCTGCTGATATGCTTGTTGCTAATTGTCACTGTTGGATACAAGTTTAAGGTTCCATCCAATTATCAAGTAGTCCTTGCTTTACACTGTTTGCTTCCTTTTATTCTAAATGACGTAATGTTCAGTACGTCATATATGGGCGATCAGTTTAGATATTGGGAGGGAGTGAATGCTATAAGATCTGGAGAGCTAGGGTTGATTGAAGCATTTACAGGGGGTGATAATGTTTTTCAAGCCAGTGCTATGCTCGCACTGTTACCATTTCCATCGCCAGTTTCTCCTATTAGTTTAGGATTCTATAATACTTTTCTCTATATCGTTTTGTTCTTCGCTTTGTATGTAAAAAATATTTTTACAAAAGTATCAATATGGTTTTATCTGCTGTTTCCAAGCATGGCTCTATACACAGCGCTAAGCTTGAGAGAAACTCTCATTCTATTTTTTATGGTGCTAACGGTTGTCTATTCGCGTGAGTCTAAGATCCTTAAAAGTATTTTGTTTATTATTCCTTTGTACTTAATTAAGTTTCAGAACTTTTTTATTTTAGGTCCTATTGTTCTAATGTATTTTATTTTCAATGTGGCTAAAAAGGGTATGGGGTTAGCAAAAGCAGTAACTATAAGCCTAATTAGTCTAGCTGGATTGCTTCTTGCTGCTCCGATAGCTATCCCTCAAATCAATCATTTTAGGGCGGCTATGTTTGTAGAAGATGGAGGGAAAGCTGAAGAAATTATGCTTATTTCTGGAGCAGGAGAATTTGTCGTTGAAGGTTTGACGTCGGGTGTTTACTTCTTATCTAAACCATTTCTGTGGGAAGCGAGTGGCTTTCTACCTTTGATTCAATCATTTGAAAATTTATTTGTACTTGCCATTTTGTTTCTGATAACTCGTAAAGCTTGGATGAAAAGTCCTGATAATCTTGCTTTTTGGTTGTTATTTATGGCTTTATCGATGTCTGTATATGGCTTAGTTGTATTTAATTATGGAACAGCTGTTCGTTATAGATATCCATTCGTTATGATATATGTGCTGTTCGTATGTGCTGACTGCGACATTCGCACATTATTTTCTAACGAAGAACTTCCAAATAACACCCCACTTCCTAAAATCGATCAGTAAAAATTCTTAACCACATCTCTCAAAGGTATAAATATAAATTATTTATGTCCTTCTATTGTAATTAGTATGAAAACTACCTATAGTATATTTATATATGTGAATATATAAATATATCTATTAAGATAAGTTTTGTGATGGCATTATTAATAGTCATTTTTTTACATGACTCAAAAACTAGGTTAAATACATTATGACTACTATAAAAAAGTTTTTAATATATTCTAACTGTTTGCATAATGTATTTAACTTTAGAGGCAAGCTTTTGGAGGCCATTGCTCAATTAGGGTATGAGATACACATTGTTTCTCCTATTTTAGAGAAGTATGCTGCAGACCATGATGAGCTTATAAATCGTGGATATCATATCCATCAGATTGCTATGCAAAGAACAGGAACTAATCCAGTTAAAGATATAAAGACCTTTATTCATATTTATCAGATATTAAAGAGAATTCAACCAGAATATGTACTTTCTTACACTGTAAAGCCTGTGGTATATGGAACATTAGCAGCATGGTTGGCCGGAGTATCCTATCGTTTTGTGTTGTTTTCGGGATTGGGTTATACCTTTCAGCAAGTAGAAGAAACCAATAAGCGTAGCATTTTTCAAAAATTTGTACATGCGCTTTACCAACAAGCATTAGCAAAGTCTTCTAAGGTGTTTTTTCAAAATAATGATGACTTAAATTTATTAAAAAAACTAAATATAGTTCATTCAATGACTCCTACGATAGTGGTAAACGGCTCAGGGGTAGATTTAAATGACTTCAATGTACTTCCATTACCTAGGAATCAATCAGGTGGCATCAAACCTTCTTTTTTGTTGATCGCTAGACTGCTCAAAGATAAAGGAATAGTGGAATATGTCGAAGCATCTAAACAGATAAAGAGAGAGTATTCTGATGCCGAATTTCATCTAGTAGGCTCAATAGATGAAAACCCAGCAGCCATTGAGCGAACACAGTTGGATCAATGGATAGCAGATGGTGACATTATCTATTGGGGTCAGCTTAAAGATGTTCGCCCTGTCATAGCGGCCAGTTCAGTCTATGTATTACCGTCTTATCGCGAGGGCACATCACGCTCTGTGTTAGAGGCTATGTCAATGGGACGAGCTATTATTACGACGGATGCACCTGGGTGTAGGGAGACGGTAACCAATGGTATAAATGGTTATCTAGTTCCCGTCCAAGCCGTTACTGAGTTGATAGATGCCATGCGTCAGTTCATAGAGTATCCCATTCTTTATGAACAAATGGGGTCGGCTTCTAGAGTTATTGCGGTAGATAAGTATGACGTTAGAAAGGTAAACGCTCATATGATAGCTGAGATGGGATTAGAGTAAGTTTCTATATCTAAACGAACTTAAGAAGTATCGTTTTAAGCAATACAAAGTCTAATTATTTTTATTTTAAAAACAAGTTTATCTAATATATTCGTTTATAAGGATTTATATATTTAAATTTTAATATATAATAAAAGCATTATGGGTCTGGGTATATCGTCAATTGCTCTACATAGGAGGTTTAAAATGCTTAAAAGGATATTCGACGTGAGCATTGCTCTAATGGCCTTATTTTTAATGCTGCCTATTTTTATCTTGGTGGCATACAAAGTTAGGAAAAACTTTGGAGCACCTGTGTTATTTCGTCAAGCTCGATCCGGTCTTAATGGTAAAACATTTGAGATTATTAAATTTCGGACAATGAGTGATGAGAAAGATTCTGAAGGTAATCTCTTGCCTGATGAATATCGTCTTACAAATTTTGGTAAGCAACTTCGAGCCAGTAGTCTCGATGAGTTACCTCAACTATGGAATGTGCTCAAAGGTGAAATGAGTATAGTAGGGCCGCGCCCTCAGCTTATGGAATATTTGCCACTATATAGTGAAGAGCAGTTTAAAAGGCACTTAGTTCAACCAGGAGTTACGGGTTACGCGCAAATCAATGGTCGTAATAATATCAGTTGGGAAAAACGCTTTGAACTCGATATTTGGTATGTTAGTAATCAATCAATCTGGTTAGATATTCAAATATTATTTAAAACAGTGGGGCTAGTTATAACAAAGCATGGCATTTGTGCAGAGGGAGAAGCTACAATGAGTCGATTTACTGGTAATAAGCAACGAAGATATAAAGTTATAAACGCTAGTGTTAGGAGAAGCTTGTTAAGCCGTCGATGTCTGAATAGGCATTTTTCAAAGCGTAACACCAATGTTTAGTCCAGTATTGAAAATAAGATGTATAAGCATCATGCTTTATTAAAAGTCTATTCAGTTATATAAGTTACCTAACACTTATAAAAGTGGTTATATTATTAGCTCTTTATCGTTGGCTCTTTAAAGTGCGCTAGGATTTTTTAGCTCAGACAGGTACAATATCAGTCTCAATTAACGGTCAAAAAGAATTGACCGCTCATAAGACAGGCATGCAAAAATACTGCAGGCGCTGTCTTTACTTTTTTTATCGCACCCTCTATTGGAGTTACTATGTCAATTGCGTCTATTACGTCAACTGCCCAAGGATCTGCTACCGTTTTGGACGGTAAAGCACTTGCTAAACAAATAGAACAGCAACTGAGTACGCGTGTAGACGCTATTAAAGCTAAGACAGGACGTACCCCAAGCCTAGCGACGATATTGGTCGGTGAAGATCCTGCTTCTGCGACTTATGTGCGTATGAAGGGCAATGCTTGTAAGCGTGTCGGCATGGATTCTATACGAGTTGAGATGCCAAGTGTGACAACCACCGAAGAGCTAATGGCAAAGATAGATGAGCTTAATAGCAATCCAGACGTTCATGGTATTTTGCTGCAGCATCCAGTACCCGCGCATATCGATGAGCGCGCTTGCTTTGAGCAGATTGATTTGGCAAAAGACGTCGATGGCGTGACTTGTTTGGGCTTCGGCCGTATGGCGATGCAGCAATCTGCTTACGGCTCATGTACGCCGCAAGGTATCATGCATTTACTAGAGCATCATAGTATTGAGCTGGCAGGTAAAGAGGCAGTGGTCGTTGGTCGCAGTGCCATCTTGGGCAAACCAATGGCAATGATGCTATTAAATGCCAACTGTACGGTGACGATTTGTCATTCAAGAACGCAGGATTTAGAATCGCATATTAAGCGTGCTGATATCGTGGTTGGTGCAGTGGGTGTGCCTGAGCTGATTAAAGCTGATTGGATTAAAGCAGGCGCAGTAGTTATCGATGCAGGCTTCCATCCAACGGATAATGGCGGCGTTGGTGATATCGAATTGCAAGGCGTAGAAAGTATAGCCAGTGCTTACACACCAGTCCCAGGCGGCGTTGGACCTATGACCATTAATACCCTTATTCGCCAAACAGTCGATGCTGCTGAAAAGTCTGCTGGTTTATACAACAGTGCAGTCAGCTAATGAAGCCGCTGTCAGAGCAAGAACCAGAACAGCAATCGGAACAGAAAAATAGTAAAGTCCATCTAGCACAACAAACCAACACCGCTCATGTATCAAAGCCAAAGATGGGAATACATGAGCGCATGCAACATATCGGCCGTGAGTTTGTCGATATTTGCCACTATATTATTTTGTTTTTAATTAGTGTGGTGGTAGTTTGGACAGCGGGCAAAGAGTTCTTTGTTATTTTTCAAAAAGGCTCAGCAGATTTAAAAGATATCTTATTACTGTTTATTTATCTTGAGCTACTGGCGATGATTGGAATTTATTTTAAGACCCATCGTCTGCCAGTGCAGTTTTTGATATTTATCGCGATTACCGCTTTATCACGACATCTGGTCGTCGATGTACAAGCGGTATCAGATAACTTTCATCTCTGGCTCTTGGCAACGATTTCCTTTGCCATTATGGTGCTGAGTGCCTCAATCGTTATACTGACGTGGACGGCCAAGATGTTTGGGCGACCAGAAGATTATTTGGATGATCATCAAGTGACCAGTACCGAGCATCATCTGCCGAGCGTCGATAGCACCCATTATCGGAAATAAGGTTTTGTTATTTTCAATCAACATTATTGATGAATGGCTGATAATTAATAATTGTTAATAAAAAAGGGTTGCCAATTTAATAGCAGCCCATTTTTTTGTCTGAAATCTGAGAAAGCCGCTTAAGTTACAACCAACCCAAGCGTTTAAAATTAAGGTATAAAAAGCTACATAGCGAGAAGATAACGGCCATGATAACAAGGTAAGAATATTCCCAATGCAGCTCTGGCATAAAGTCAAAGTTCATCCCATAGATACCAGCAATCGCCGTTGGTACCGCTAAAATACCAGCCCAAGCGGCAAGTTTACGTACCACCTCATTCTGTCCCATATTGACCATAGCAAGATAGGTATTCATGACCACGCTTAGCATCTCATTTAAGCCGTTAATGGCATCCAAAGAATGTAGCAAATGGTCATTCACATCTCGGAAGTAGGGTTTAGCAGCATGAGAAAAGGGCGAGATTAAGTCGCTTTTATCGTGATTGATAAAGAAGCTACAGATATCTTGTACCGGTAAAATAACCGCGCGCATATGAACCAGTTGTGATTTTAATTCATACAGATTTCTAAGCGTTTCTTTATTAAACTCATAGGTAAAGATATTACGTTCTTGCTCACGTAGATAACTGCCCAAGCGATCGGTAATCGGCATATAATTATCGACGATAAAATCGAGTATGGCATGCAGGACAAAGATAGGTCCCATGCGCAGCTTTTCTGGGCGACGATGACAGTGTTCGCGTACGGGCATATAGGAGTTGGAAGGACCATTACGAATGGTAATAAGGTAGTTTTTGCCCATAAATATCGCAGTGGTGCCATAACGAATCACATTGTCTTCGAGCTTGGCGGTACGCAGCACCACAAATATCATGTCATTGTCGTAGTTCTCAACCTTAGCCCGCTGATGTTCGGCAAAGGCATCTTCAATCGCCAGCTCATGCAGCTCAAAAGCATCTCTGACTTTGACCATGGTCTCTAAACTTGGGTCATAAAGACCAAGCCAGATAAATTGACCGCTATTGCTTAGAGCACGACTGACATCATTCAGCGCCACCTTATTTAATTTTTCGCCTGTTTTACGTGAGTAAGCATAGCAATTAACCACTTCGTCATCGCTGGATAAATCGATATCCTCATAGCGTTCAGAGTCAGGATCATAGACGGTCATCGTCTCAATTGTGTCTTCGACCGTCGCGTCGGCATCGCCATAAATATAGCTGTCATAGCTATCGTAATTGTCTAAATAAGAGCGCTCATCGCCCATGCTAGGGTCGGTAAGGGTGACATTAGAGTCAGGTGTGATACGCGTTGTCGGTTTGACAATCAGGTCATCATCTTGCTTCATACCTTCTCCTTTAGTCTAAGTAGAAAAATAGTGATAACAATATCTATGAAAGCCGCTTAAGTATTGTCTGGTTAGGTTTTACTTCATGCTTGAAGGTAAGTCTTGTTTACAGCTTCTTCTTAATGTTTGCTGTCATTACAGTGCAAAGCGTTTTAGCGTTTCGATATCAACCAAACTTAATAAGCTTTCGTGACAGGCTTCAAGCTTTATTTGCGGGGCAATATCGAAATCTAACGCTTCAACCCAGCGTAGTGCACAAATACACCAGTAATCACCAGGCTGTAGACCGGTAAAACCATACTCAGGCAGCGGCGTAATCAAGTCATTACCGCGACTGGCAGAAAAGTTTAAAAACTCACTGGTCATCTTAGCGCACACGGTATGCTGACCAACATCGTGGTTGCCGGTATGACAAAAGCCATTGCGATAATAGCCAGTAAGCGGGTCAAAACAACAGCTGGCAAGGGCAGTGCCGAGGACGTTGGTTTGATTGACGGCAGGATTTGGGTGGTAATCAGATGACATAAGGCTTTCCCAGATAAAAATATGCTTTAGTGTAACATGAGTCTAGTGATAAGGCGTTATGCAAGTAACAGACCGCAACGCTTCAGGCTGACAGAAACAGTAATGCTAATAAGTAGTGATGTTAAGAAACGAGATTCTAGAAAATAAGTAAAAATCATGAAAGATAGTTAGCATAAATAACTCTGTGTTACTTTTATCAACGATAGCTATTACTTTTTATTTACAGTTATTCGTGCTGAATGTATCCATTATTAATAATGAAGGCTGTAAACCTTTTGACCATGAATTAGATAGTAATTGGGGTTAATTGTCACTAGGCGAAGCTTGGCTGCTATGCTAAACTAAAGCATAAAGTGCCTTGATTATTTATCATAATTTTTTAGGGCATAAAGATACTCGTCTTATCATCCTAACTTATACTTATTACTCACCCTTTTGCGGTCACCTAGTTTGCTTATAGATAATTGGGTCAGTGATGTTGCGCGTCAAAAATACAAAACGCCTTGCATCCCTGCAATTGTAAATACAACCTTTTAGTACCGCATCAGTACCGCGTTTTTGGTAAGCGATACGCCAAACAAGGATTCATTGTGTCTGCCAGTTCTGATTCTGCAAAACCTGCCCAGTCAAATACGACAAAACCAGCGGCGACTCAGCCTGCTGATAATCCTGCTACCGCTAATGGCCTGCCATATCTAAGCAACTTTGCCAGCGATGTTGCCAATAACAGCTGGCTGCTGCCTGATGGGGTTGTCGATGTGCTGTTTGAAGATGCCCATAAACAAGAAGTACTGAGACATCAATTGATCAATCAGCTTATTAGCCATGGCTATGAGTTGGTCAATCCGCCGATGATTGAGTTTACCGAATCTTTATTAAGTGACGCTTCAGAAGATTTAAAGCGCCAAACCTTTAAGATTATCGATCAGCTGACTGGTCGTTTGATGGGCGTGCGCGCCGATATTACCCCGCAGATTTTGCGTATTGATGCCCATCACGGCGGTCATGGAATTGCGCGTTATTGCTATGCAGGCGACGTCATTCATACGTTGCCTTCAGGACTCTTTGGCTCGCGTACACCGCTACAACTCGGTGCGGAGATATTTGGTTGCGGCGAGCTTGCAGCTGATATTGAGCTGATAGATGTGCTGTTTAGTATGGTCAACAGCTTAGATATGAGCGCAGCGCTACATATTGACTTGGGTCATGTGGCGATATTTAAGCGCTTGGCAGCACTGGCTGAGTTGTCGGATAATGATACCGAGCAATTGATGCACCTTTATGCCAATAAAAATTTGCCAGAGCTAAAACGTGTCTGTCAGTTACTGAAAATGGGTGATGATTTTTACGCATTGGCACGCTTTGGTCATGATATGGCAAAGTTATTAGACACACTGTCAGATACTGCCAAGCAAGATATGCACATTGTGACGGCTGTCGATGAGCTACAACGTCTAAAAGCACACTTAGAAGCACAGTGGCAGTGCCCAGTAAGTATCGATGTGACCGAACTGTCGGGATATCATTATCATACGGGTATTATCTTTAACGGCTATATCAATAGTGAAACTCAGCCACTGGTACGTGGCGGCCGCTTTGATGGTATGCAGAGCGTGGGGCAATTAAGTGCGAAGCAGCCACGTGAAGCGACAGGCTTTAGTATGGATGTCAGCCGTTTGCTGGCGCACACACAGCTTGAGTCACCGATTATTGTATTGGTTGATTATGAGGCATTAAAGCAGGCTAATGCTGATAAAGCACAAATGCAAATATTATTGCAGCAGGTCACAAGCTTACGTCAGCAAGGCTACCGCGTCACTATGCCATTAACGTTCGATGACCGTCCAGCAGCGATGACGCATCGTTTAAACTTTGCGAATAATCAGTGGCAGCTAGAAGCTATCTAAATTTAAATGCTATTTAATTTTAAAAGCTATATCTTGAATCTAAAATCTATTTAAAGAAATATCATTAAATGACTGAGTTATTAAACCGCTAAAGAATGACTTTTAATTATATTTTTTAGCATAATTTCAGTTTTAAACCGTTATTGCACACACCTCAATACATCAAGGTAAGGATTAATCATGGGTAAGAATGTCGTAGTTTTGGGTAGCCAATGGGGCGATGAAGGTAAAGGTAAAATCGTTGATTTACTGACCGAAAAAGCCGCAGCAGTTGCACGCTTTCAAGGCGGACATAACGCTGGTCACACCCTAGTCGTTGATGGTAAAACCACCGTTTTACATCTAATTCCATCAGGTATCTTACGTGAAGGCGTGACTTGCTTTATCGGTAATGGCGTGGTGTTAGCACCTGACGCATTATTAAAAGAGATGAAAGAGCTAGAAGACAACAACGTGCCAGTACGTGAGCGCCTACGTATTTCACCAAACTGCCCATTGATCATGCCTTATCACGTAGCGCTTGACCAAGCACGTGAAGCTAAGCGCGGCACTGGTAAAATCGGTACGACAGGTCGCGGTATTGGACCAGCTTATGAAGATAAAGTTGCGCGCCGTGCGATTAAGCTTGCTGACTTGTTCCGTGATGACTTAGAAGAAAAACTACGTAACTTAATCGAATATCATAACTTCCAACTGACTCAGTATTATAAAGTTGACGCCATTGATTTTGATGAGACGTTTAAGCTTTGCCAAGAGTGGAAAGAAGAGATTAAAGGCATGGTTACCGATGTGACCGAAGACCTAAATCAATTACGTCTTGCTGGCAAGAACCTGATGTTTGAAGGTGCGCAAGGTACGTTGCTTGATATCGACCATGGTACTTATCCATTTGTCACCAGCTCTAGCGTAACCGCGGGCGGTGTATCTACTGGTACGGGTATCGGTCCATTGTATTTAGACTATGTATTGGGTATCACTAAAGCGTATACCACGCGTGTTGGTAGCGGTCCGTTCCCAACTGAATTGTTTGATGATGTTGGCGCGCATTTAGCCAAAGTCGGTCATGAGTTTGGTGCAACCACTGGTCGCGCGCGTCGCTGTGGTTGGTTCGATGCCGAATCATTACGCCGTGCTGTGGTACTTAACTCTATGTCAGGTATCTGCTTGACTAAGCTTGACGTATTAGACGGTCTAGAAGAATTGCTAATAGGTGTCGGTTATAACCTACCTGAAACTGAATGTGCTGGCGCGCATGATGCTGAATTCTATGAGTCAGTAACGCCTAAATACGAAACCTTACAAGGTTGGAGCGAGTCAACCGTTGGTATCACCAACTATGACGACCTACCAGAAAACGCCAAAATATATATCAAACGTATCGAAGAGTTGATTGGTTGCCCAGTTGATATTATCTCAACTGGTCCTGACCGTGAAGAAACGATTGTATTACGTGATCCGTATGATGCTTAGTCAGTGATAACCCTATGTTATAAGTAATTCATAAAACCCTAATGCTGAGCATTGGGGTTTTTTGTTATAATAATGAATGAGTAATGATAGATAAATAAGTAGCGGTTTTTGGCTTTATACAAGCGACTTTCCTAAATTAACCCTATCATTTATAGCCTCAATCATTATATTGACATACTCCCACCACTTTCGACAAACTCAAATGGGGAATTCTAAAAGCATAAGCTCTTAGGCGACTTTCTCA